>NZ_JBEOWK010000032.1:0-114721 GCF_040295985.1 Streptosporangium sp. NPDC002524
CGGCACATGCCCCACCTGCCACCGCGACATACCCGCCACCGCCGTACGACCAGAACACCACCCACCCGAACCAACCTAACGAAGTACTACTAGGACCCCCTCACCGTCCGCCACACACTTCACGGCGATAAAGCGACACGACGACACGACACCCGGCACACCGGCCGTTCTCCCACGCCAGGCTCCAGCGCCGGGTCCCGGTACACCACCGGCAAAGCCCCTGCCGAAGCACCCGTGGCCGTGCCGCTGAAGAGCGTCCCTATCCCGTTGCGTACGCGGCTCCGGTAGCTAAGATTCTCGGCATGACGTATTCGTTCTTCTTCAACCTGCGCTGACCCCCCGTCGGCGAAGCGAGGCAGACCCCGTCGTCGACGACGCGGGGCGGCGAGGCGCCGTCCCGGGCTGACGTGGGAGAAGAACGATCACTATGCGCATTCGCGCGAGTTTTCTCACCGCACCGCGTCCCAGCGCCCTCGCCGTCTCGTGACGGCGGCGCGCCTGGTGGCGCGGTGCGTTCACGGGCTGGAATCGACGGTCGCGGCCGAGATACTCCAGCTCGGACTCGGAACGGTCACCCATCTGGGGCATCGCGAAGTCCACTTCCGCACGTTCTCGTCGGGACCGCGAGCGCTCGGCCTGAGCACGGCGGACGACGTGTTCCTGCTCGCCGCGCAGCGGCCCGACATCGGCACGACCAAGCGTGACCTCACCGTGCTCGCCCGGCTCGCCGACACCGCCGACATCGGCGCGCTGATGCGGCTGCGGGAGGAGCAGGGAGGTTCCGGCGCGGTCACCGGGGTCGAGGTGTCGGCGTCGTTCCTGGGCAGGCGTACCTTCAACCGGTACGACGCCGAGGACGCCGTCGGCCAGGTCCTGGCACGGCGGCTGGGGATCGGCTACCACTCGCGGCGGGCGGGCGTCGGACCCCCGCCCGCGCACAGCGGGTGGCGGCTGACCCTCGACGGCACGCGGGCCACCCTCATGCTGAGGATCACCGACCGGCCCCTGCACCGGCGTGCCTACAAACGGCACTCCATCCCGGGGACCCTGCATCCCCCGCTGGCCGCCGCGATGGTGCGGATGGCCGACATCCACCCCGGGCAGACGGTCCTGGACCCCTGCTGCGGCGCGGGAACCCTGCTGATCGAGGCCGGGCTCCACCAGCCGCGTGCCCGTTTCCACGGCTTCGACCTGGCCGCGGAGTCGTTGCGGGCGGCGAAGGAGAACGCGGCGGGGCTGCCGATCTCCATCGACCGGGCCGACGCCGGTCACCTGCCGCTGCCGGGCGGCGGCGTCGACCGCGTCCTGTGCAATCCACCCTGGAACGGCCAGGTCGCCGCGCGGGGCCGGCTCTCGGGCTCCTCCTCGCACTGGTGGGCGGAGCTGCGCCGCGTCCTGGCGCCCGGTGGCATGGCCGTGGTCCTGCTCCCCGACGCCGGTGACATCGCGGCCGGGATCGGGCGGCGGTTCGTCCCGCTGCGCGTGCAGCGGGTCCGGGTCTCCGGCGCGCAGCCCTTCCTCGTCCAGTTCGCGGCGCCCGGCGAGCCAGGGGGGTCGTGAGGAGCGGGGACGCGTGCCGCGGGGTCCGTCCGGCGGGAGGGACGGACCCCTAGCGGGTTCTGAGCTGGTCGAGGGTGTGGCCGGTGGCCCGCTTGAACAGGTATTCGGCCCGTTCGTAGGAGAGCCTGCGACGGCCGGTCTCCGGACACAGGTCGCCGGGTGCCGGGGGCCGGCCGGGGCCGGGCCTGCGGTCGGACAGGAAGAGCGGGCCCCGGCGACGGCCCGCGACGAGGTACGGGAGGAGTTCGGCGGTCCCGGAGCGCCAGTGCACCCAGCCGGATCCGGTGGCCACCTTCCCGCGCCTCCCGGCCAGGTCGAGATCCTCGACGTTGAGCGAGAGCACGTGGCCCGTCCCGGCCGCGCTCTCGTGGAGCAGCAGCCACAGGGCGCGCTCGCGCGGAGCGATGTCCGGACGCTCCCAGAGCGCCTCGACCTGCGGCCGGTCCATGGGACGGGTGCGCCCCCGGGGTTCGGGCCTGCGCCCGATCCCGGCGGCCAGGTCACCGGGCACTCCACCACCCGGGCCGTCGACAGAGCCGCCGCCCACGCTGCCGACCGGGCCGCCGCCCTGGTCAAGGACCGGATCACCGACCGGTGAACCCTGATCGGCGGCCGACACCCCTGGGGCGTCGGCCGACGAACCCCGGGCGACGGTCGGCGGCCCCCCAGCGGCGGTCGCCGGCTCCTGGGCGGCCGGCTCCTGGGCGGCCGACAAGCCCTCGCCGCCGGTCGACGGTCCCCGGCCAGCAATCGACTCCTGGGCGGCGGCGGCCCAGGCGCAGAAGGAGCGGACGGCCCCTCGGTGGCGGTTCCACGTGGCGGGAGCCGCGTCCCCCCACGCGGCACCGAAGATCTCCGCGACCCGCGCGGCGGTCACGTCCGGCAGCGGGATGTCGTCACCGAGGTCGCGGCGCAGCCGGTTCATGGTCTGGCGGTAGGAGCGGACGGTCGCGGCGTCCAGGTCGTCACGGGCGAGGAAGGCGTCAGCGGCCTCGGCCAAGGTGACGACCGCCCTCGGCGTACCCCTTCCCGCTCCGGCCGTTTCCCGCGCGGTGATGTCGGCGCAGGCCGCGGCGCGGCCCGTGAGGATGGCGCGCTCCGGGCCGTTGAGGGTGAGGGCGGCGGCGCGCTCGAACTCCCGCCGTGCCTCGTCGTGGCGGCCGAGCCTGGCCAGCAGATCACCGCGCACGCTGGGCAGGCGGTGGTAGCCCTTGAACACCGGCTCGCCGACCAGCGTGTCGACGAGCGCCAGACCCGCCTCCGGGCCCCGGGCCATGGCGAGCGCGACCGCGCGGTTGAGCTGCACGACGGGAGTGGGCAGCACCCGGGCGAGCGCCTCGTAGAGGGCGGCGATCTGCGCCCAGTCGGTCTCCTCCGCCGTACGGGCCCGCGCGTGGCAGGCGGCGATGGCGGCCTGCAGCACGTACGGGCCGAAGGGCGCGGCGCACTGCCTGGCGCGCAGCAGGGCCGTGAACCCCCGGCGGATGAGGAGCTGGTCCCAGCGCCCGCGGTTCTGCTCGTGCAGCGCGACGGGCTCCCCCGACGCTCCCGTCCTGGCGGCCGACCGCGACGCCTGGAGCTCCATCAGCGCGACCAGGCCGTGCACCTCGGCCTCGCCGGGCGCGAGTCCGGCCAGCAGGCGGCCCAGGCGCAGCGCCTCCCGGCATAGGTCCTGGCGCATCAGGTCGTCGCCGGCGCTCGCCGCGTACCCCTCGTTGAACACCAGGTAGACGACCCCGAGGACCGACGACAGGCGCGCCTCCCGGTCCGGGCCCTCCGGGACCTCGAAGGGGATCTTGAGGGCGGCGAGGGTGCGCTTGGCCCGGACGACGCGCTGCGCGACGGTCGGCTCGGAGACGAGGAACGCGCGCGCGATCTCCTCGGTGCGCAGCCCGCCGAGCAGCCGCAGCGTCAGGGCCACCCGGGACTCCGCGGGCAGCGCCGGGTGGCAGGAGACGAACATCAGGCGCAGGACGTCGTCGCCCACCTCGCCGTCGAGGGCCGCGTCGATGTCGTCCTCGGCGGTCCTCGCAGCCCCGGGGACCCCGGCGGTCTCCTGCCCGGTGGCGAGGTCGTGGGCGAGCCGCTCGTGCCGGAGACCGAGCCGTTCCTCGCGGCGCAGGTGGTCGATGGCGCGGCGCTTGGCGACGGCCATCAGCCAGGCGCCCGGGTTGTCCGGTACGCCCGCCTCCGGCCACTGTTCGAGGGCGGCGAGGAGCGCGTCCTGCGCGAGCTCCTCGGCCAGCCCCACATCGCCCACCATCCGGACGAGCCCGGCGACGATCCTCGCCGACTCCATCTTCCAGACCGCGTCGACCGCGCGGTGGGCGTCCCCGGACATCACGCGCTCGATCAGAGCACCCTCCGGACCGGGTACGCAAGCGCCCGGTCAGTCCTCCGGGCCGAAGACCTGCTGGATGTTCCCCTCGCCGTCGCCGACGATCTTCCAGAAGCCCCGGGCCAGCTCGACGGCCTCCTCCTTCGAGCGCGCCTCGACGAGCGCGAAGCTGACGATCGCCTCCTTGGCCTCGGTGAACGGCCCGTCGGTGACGGTGATCTCGCCGCCGGAGGACGAGATGTGGGTGCCGGCCGGGTCCAGGCCGCCGGTCGCCAGCAGCACTCCCGCCCTGGTCATCTCCTCGACGAAGGCGGCCATCTCGGCGTGCATCGCCTCGGTCGGGGGTGCCATGTCGCCGCCCATGGTCGTCATCAGGAATCGCATCGCCATATCTCCTTCGGGTGGTCAGGGACCGATCCTCGCCGGTCCTCGGCTACGCGTCGAACGGACCGGCCGGAAATCGACACGCGCCGCCCGACCTGGGCGGCGGCCCGATGTGACAGGGAATGCGATGTGACAGGGAATGTGGGTCCGTTCCAGGTAATCGCAGCTCAGGGGCGTGATGGAGGCGCGCCGGAGGGGAGGCGTCGATTCCCGGCCGGTCCGTTCGACGCGTCAGCGAGGCCGGGCGAACCGGCGGACCGAGAACGGCGACGGACCTCCGTCGCGCCGAGAGGAACAGACATGACCGCCATCCGGCCCGGCACCGCCACCGGTTCCACCGACTTCCCCAGCTCCCCCGACTCCACCGGCTCTGTCAGCTCCACTGACTCCATCAGCTCCACCGGCGCCACCGTCACCCGCCCCGTCACCGGCTCCGTCACCCCCGCGACGCGCGTGCTGCTCGCCTGCTCCGTCGCCGCCGCTCCCCTATTCGCGGTCGTGTCGCTGGCGCAGGCCTTCACCCGCGAGGGGTTCGACCTGACGCGCCACCCCCTGAGCATGCTCGCCACCGGCGACCTCGGCTGGCTCCAGATCGCCACCTTCCTGATCAGCGGCGCCCTGACGGTCGCCGGGGCCGTCGGCCTGCGCCGCGTCATGCGCGGCACGCCCGGCGGTACGTGGGCGCCCCGGCTGATCCTGGTCAACGGCGTCACGATGGCCGCCGCCGGAGTCTTCGTGATGGACCCGGCCGACGGATTCCCGGCGGGCACTCCCCTGGGCCAGACGGGCACGTTGAGCTGGCACGCGCTCATGCACCTGGTCGCCGGGTCCATCGCGTTCACCGCCCTCATCGTCGCCTGCTTCGTCCTGGGCCGCCACTTCTCCCGCGCCGGTCGCCCCGGTTTCGCCGCGGCCTCGCGGTTCAGCGGCCTGGTCTTCGCCCTCGGCGACGGCTGGGCGATGTCGGGCGGGCGGGCCGGTTCCCTGACCCTGGCCGTCGGCGCGATCACCGCGATGGTGTGGATCTCCGTGGTGGCGGCCGACAAGCGGGCCGCGCTCCGCTAGGCCGTACGCTCCGTCAGGCCGTACGCCACACTCCACCGGGACCGCCTGCACGGGCCGGGGCTCCCTCGTGACGCGAGGGAGCCCCGGCCTTTCCCGTTCCCGTACGGGCTTCCGGCTCTAGGTACGGCCGGCGACGGCCGCGTCCGGAAGGCCGCGCATCACGCGGAGCGCCAGAGCCGCCACGAACGCGAACAGGACCGCCGACGCGAGCAGCAGCCGCACGCTGAGGCCCTCCGGATCGGGCCACGCGGTGAGCGCCAGGGCCGCCACGGCGGTCACGACGCACACCGCGACCCAGCCCCACCACCCGAGCGCGGCGAACCGGCGGGCGAACACCAGGCACCCCACCGTCATCCCGCCGACCGCCAGCATCGGCCCGAGCCCGTGCACGGCACCGTGCCAGCTGATCTCGGGTGCCCCGGCCGGCGCGCCCGGCGGGTATCCGGCGCCCGCGTCGGTGACGAAGACCCCGCCCACGACCAGCCCGGCCCCGAGGAGACCGACCAGCAGTGGACCCCAGGTGCCGCTCCGGCCGGGACGCAGCGCCCGCCACATGCCGGCCGCGCAGGCCACGTACAGCACGCCGGTTACGGTGAAGTTGACGATCTGGATCCATCCCAGATCCCCGAGACTCAGCAGGCTGATCGGGTGGTGGCCCAGGTCGTACCCCTCGCGGGTGAACGCCTGGATCAGCACCACCGCGACGAACAGCGGGCCTGCGACGACGCCGCACGCCAGCAGTTTGTACTTCACGGCTCTGTCTCCTCGCCGGGCACCCCTGCGGCGCCACTCGGCGGAGACGTCGGAGCCGTCGGCCCCGTTCCGGACACCCGTTTCTCACCGCTTCTCACCGCCTCCCGGGAGGCGGTCATCCGCCGTACGCGCTCGGCCGGACCCGTGGGATCCCGTCCTCGGGTCGCGCATTCATTACGGCAAAAGTCCCGCGCCGCGCGAACGCCTTTTGGGCGCCTGCGATGTCGTATATTTCGTTCCAATACTCCGCCGCCTCCACCGTGAGGCGAACGAGTCGCGGGTCCGGAGGAATGCAGTTCCCGAGGAGAGACGGGCGAAGGGCGAGGAGCGGCGGGCGTTCGCGTGCCGCAGCGACGGCGCCGCACCCGGATCGCCGCCTTTCCCGTGCTCCGGAGAGCGTGGGAGGTTCATCCCTCTCCATCACCCGGAATAGCAGTTACGCGCTAGTTTCGCGATGACTGTAGATGAGTAGTTGATTTGCCTCGAACATCGCGTTTGTGATCCACTACCTCCCGTCCCATTCGATGCGAATACCTCATGAACGGATCCCGCCCCCATGAGTACCTCTCGCGAATCCGACTGGCAGCCCGTGGAACTCGATGCCGACCGGCCGCATTCGGCCCGTATCTGGAACTACTGGCTCGGCGGGAAGGACAACTACCCCGCCGACCGCGAGGCCGGGGACATGGTCGAGGGGCTCATCCCCGGCATCGTCGACTCGGCCCGCGCCGACCGGGCGTTCCTCGGCCGCTGCATCAAGCACCTCGTCACCGACGCGGGGATCCACCAGTTCCTCGACATCGGCACGGGCCTGCCCACCGCCGACAACACGCACGAGGTGGCGCAGCGGCTCGCCCCGGAGTCCCGGGTCGTCTACGTCGACAACGACCCGCTGGTCCTGGTGCACGCCCGCGCCCTGCTCGTCAGCAGCCCCGAGGGCGTCACCACCTACATCGACGCCGACCTGCGCGACCCCCACCACATCCTGCGGGCTGCGGCGGAGACCCTCGACTTCACCAAGCCCGTCGCGCTGATGTTGCTGGGGATCCTGCACCACCTCACCGACGACGGCGAGGCCAGGAAGGTCGTACAGGAACTGGTCGACGCCGTCCCCTCGGGCAGTCACCTGGTGATCGCGCACGCCACCGCCGAGGTGCACGGCGACGCCATGCACGAGGCGATGCGGCGGTTCATGGAGCGGGGCGGCACCCCGATCGTGGCGCGCGACCGCGACCACCTCGCCTCGTTCTTCGACGGCCTGGAGCTCCTGGAGCCCGGCGTGGTCTCCTGCTCGCGGTGGCGCCCGGAACACACCCCGTGGGGCGAGCCCGCGGAGGTCTCCCAGTTCTGCGGCGTCGCCCGCAAACCCTGACGCGCCCCCGCCCCTTCCGGGTTCCCCCTTCGAGGGCCGTACCCTCGTCCGGGCCCCCCGGCCCCGCCTGACGATCTTTCCTCGCCCCGGCTCCCCGGCCCGCCTGACGGCCCGCGCGGAGCCGGGGCTTTCCGCGTTCCGGCACCTGACCGGCGGCGAGGTCACCCGACGCGACCAGCGTGCCGAGTTTATTCGGGGCGCTCCGGTGCAGTCTCATAGGCGTCCGGTCGCCCTCATGGCGAATAAACATCCCAAATAGGGACAAAGTAGTACAAAATATGATTTATCAATGTTAACCCTGGGTGCAGATCACTGATCCAGTCAGGCTGTCGCGAAGATCGACATGGGAGGCCCTCTCCATGAACCCCGCTCAGGATCCCGCCGCACCACCCCCCGGCGCCGCGCTGCTCGTCGTCATGGGGGTGACCGGTTCCGGAAAGACCACCGTGGGCGCCGCCCTCAGCCAGCGGCTACGGCTGCCGTTCGCCGACGCCGACGACTTCCACAGCGAGGCCAACGTCGCCAAGATGTCGGACGGGATCCCCCTCGACGACGAGGACCGGCTGCCCTGGCTGCGCTCGATCGGCGCCTGGCTCGCCGAGCACGCCGCCACCGGCGGCGTGGCGAGCTGCTCCGCGCTCAAGCGGAGCTACCGCGACATCCTGCGCGAGGCCGCACCGACGGTGACCTTCGTCCACCTCCACGGCGACATGGACGCCGTACGCCGGAGAGTGGCCGGCCGGGCCGGGCACTTCATGCCCGCCTCGCTGGTCGAGTCGCAGTACAAGACCCTGGAGCCCCTGGAGCCCGACGAGCAGGGGATCGTCCTCGACTTCGCCAAGCCCGTCGGCGAGCTCGTGGACGCCTACCTCGCCGCGACGGATCAGACGACTGCTCAGACGACGACGGCCACGCCGAACCGGGACGCGGGCAAGGACGACGACGAGGCCGGGAGCGCGAGGTGAGCCCCCTCCTGACCGCGCTCGCCGAGCCCGCCGCCACCTCCCCCGGCAGGCTCGTCCCCGCCGCGCTCGTCGGCATCGCGCTGATCGTCGTGCTGATCACGTACTTCAAGCTGCACCCCTTCCTGAGCCTCACCCTCGGCTCGCTCGCGGTCGGGGCCGTCGCGGGCCTCGCGATGACCGACACCATCGCCGCCTTCACCGACGGGTTCGGCAGCACCGCGGCCGGTGTCGGCACGCTCATCGCGCTCGGCGCGATGTTCGGCAAGCTGCTCGCCGACTCCGGCGGGGCCGACGAGATCGTGGACACGATCGTCGGCCGGTCCAGCCCCCGCTCCCTGCCCTGGGCGATGGCCGCGGTGGGCGCGCTGATCGGCCTGCCGATGTTCTTCGAGATCGGCCTCGTACTGCTGATGCCGGTCATCTTCCTGGTCTCGCGCCGCTCCGGCGTCTCGCTGATCCGGGTGGGCATCCCCGCGCTCGCGGGCCTTTCCGTGATGCACGGGCTCGTCCCCCCGCACCCGGGACCGCTCGTCGCCATCGACGCGCTCAAGGCCGACCTCGGCATCACGCTGGGCCTGGGCGTGCTCATCGCGATCCCGACCGTCGCCATCGCCGGTCCGCTGTTCTCCAAGTACGCGGCCCGCTGGGTGGACGTGCCGGCACCGGAGCTCTACGAGGCCCGGACCCCCGACGAGGACACCCGGCGGCCGTCGTTCGGCGTCACCCTCGCCACCGTGCTGCTGCCGGTCGTGCTGATGATGGGCAAGGCCCTCGCCGACATCCTCGTCCCCGAGGGCAACGTCCTGCGCACCGTGCTCGACTTCCTCGGCACGCCGCTGGTGGCGCTGCTCATCGCCGTCATCGTGGCGATGTTCACCCTGGGCCTCGGCGCGGGCATGGACAGGAAGGCGGTCGCGAAGTCCCTGGAGCAGTCGCTGCCGCCGATCGCGGGCATCCTGCTGATCGTGGCCGCCGGCGGCGGTTTCAAACAGACGCTGATCGACACCGGGATCGGCGACCTCATCGCCACCTGGGTGGAGAACAGCGGCCTGTCGGTGCTGCTGCTCGCCTGGCTCGTCGCCGTGCTCATCCGGCTGGCCACGGGCTCGGCGACCGTCGCGACCGTCACGGCCTCGGGGATCCTCGCCCCGCTGGTCGCCAACCTCAGCGTCGGGGAGACCTCGCTGCTCGTGCTCGCCATCGGCGCGGGCTCGCTGTTCTTCTCCCACGTCAACGACGCGGGCTTCTGGCTGGTCAAGGAGTACTTCGGGCTCACCGTGGGCCAGAACATCAAGACCTGGTCGGTGATGGAGACGATCATCTCGGTGACCGGCCTGGTGTTCGTCCTGCTGCTGAGCCTGTTCCTATAACCCTCGTTCACAGGTCACAGGCCCTCGTTCGCAGGCACCCGTCACAACCCTCGCGCGGCGCGGTGCCGGTCAGCCCCGGCGGTCACCCGACACCGTGTCGCGCAGGCTCCGGACCGCGGAGTGGACCCGCTCCAGGGCCTCCTCGACGCAGAGCCCGGGGTCGCCGGGGTCGTTTCCCTCGCGGATGTCCCCGGCGATGTCCTCCAGGCGGTCCGCGAGTGCCCGTACGGCCGCCTCCGACGGTGGCGGCGCGCCGCGCTCGGTGCGCGCGACGGTGACGGCGATCGCGTCGGCCACCTGTTCCAGCGCGGCCATCGCGGGCATCCAGGTGGTGACGCGGCGGCTGATCACGGGCGGTTCTGCCATGGCCCGCTGGAAGACCGTCCGCAGGTCGCCCAGGGCGTCGTACACCCCGCGGCGCAGCCGCGCCCGGCCTGCGTGTCCCGCGTCGAACGCGTGCCGCAGGTAGTTCGCGGTGGCCGCCACCGTGTCGGCGAGCCTCGGCCCGACCGGCGCCTCCCAGCTCGCCGGCCACGGCAGGTAGCCCAGCACCAGGACGATCACGCATCCGATCAGCGTGTCCAGCATCCGGATCCTGCCCAGGTCGGGGCCTCCGTGGGTGAGCAGGTCCACCAGGAGCAGGACCAGCGCCGCCTGGAAGGTCGACATCAGCCCCCAGTTGCGTTGCAGGCCGTACGGCATGAGCGCCGCGCACACCGCGATGGGGACCAGGAGCAGCGGGCCGTACGGCACCAGGACGAGCACGAGGGTGCCGACGAGCGCGCCCACGACGGTGCCGAGGGCGCGCTGCACAGCTCGCGCGAACACCGACCCGAAGTCGGGCTTGAGCACCAGCGCGACGGTGAGCATCATCCAGTAGGACCGTTCGAGCAGGCCGGACGCGCTGAACGCGGCGGCGACGCCCATGCAGAGCGCGAGCCGGACCGTGTAGACGCGGACGAGGTGGCCCCGCCACATCTGCTCCAGGACGGCCAGGATGCGGGAGCGGTAGCCGACCGGTTCGTAGGGCAGCTGGTCCGCCGCGACGTCGCCGCCGGACACCAGCTCGACGGCCCCCCGCACGGCGGAGCAGAGGGCGAGCACGGCGGGCGAGCCGAGCTCGCGGGGCGGCGTCCGGGGCGCGGGCCCACCGGCGAGCGCCCCGGCGACGGCCCTGACGGCGGACGCGGCCCCGGCTGGCGGCTCGCGTCCCTCGTAGCGCAGCGAGAGCAGCGCGTTACGGATGAGCGAGGCCTGGTTCAGCAGGGCGACCAGGCGGGTGCGGCCGGGGTCCAGCCCCGCCGCCGGGGAGCGGGCGCCGAGCACGACGTCGTAGCCGCGCTTGAGAGCGGTGTCGAACGCCGCCAGCGCGGGGGCGTCGTGCTCGGAGAACAGCCGGTCGAGAGCCCGGTAGACCTCGATCACGGCGCCCCGTTCCGGCGCCCGGGGATGGAACGGCCAGTCGGCGACCGCCAGCGCGATCACCCACAGCACGCCCAGCAGGAACGCGAGCGCGTTCGCCCCCGACGCCCCCGGCAGCCCTATACCGGTGGCGATCACCGTCATCACCAGCAGCTGCAGCCCGGCCGCCGAGCCAGTGGCCCCGCCCGTGCTGACGAGCGCGGACACCACCGCGACGGCCACCACGACCGGCACGATCCACCAGCCGTGGCCGCGCGCCGCGGACCCGACGAGATACCCCAGCGCCCCGGCGGCACCGGCCGCGCCCATCAGGACGATCCTGACCCGGTACGGGCCGCCCCGGTCGGCGATCCCGGCGTTGATCGCGCCCAGGGCGGGCAGCAGGCCGGCCGTGACGTTCCCCGAGGCGAACCCCAGCAGGAGCGGGACGGTCACCGCCACGGCCAGGCGCAGCATCGGCCACCACCGCAGCGGCGCGGGCGCGGGCCGCACCGTCTCGACCAGCCAGCCGGGTGCGGCGTCGGTCAGCCGTCCGGCGGCCCGCCGGAAGAGCGGGGGCATCGGATCGCCGTGCTCAGGGGAGGATGGCGTCGACGTATCCCCCGTCGACGCGCAGGGCGCCGCCCGTGGTGGCGGAGGCCTGCGGGGAGCTGAGGTAGACGACCATGTTGGCGATCTCCTCCGGCTCGATCAGCCGCTGCAGGAGCGACTGCGGGCGGTGCTCGCGCATGAAGGCGCGCTGGGCCTCCTCCCAGGGCAGGTCCCGGTCGACGAGCCCGTAGACGAAGTCCTCCACGCCGCCGGTGTGGGTGGGACCGGCGATGACGGAGTTGACGGTGACGCCGCTGCCCGC
Source organism: Streptosporangium sp. NPDC002524 (assembly GCF_040295985.1). Classification (NCBI taxonomy): domain Bacteria; kingdom Bacillati; phylum Actinomycetota; class Actinomycetes; order Streptosporangiales; family Streptosporangiaceae; genus Streptosporangium; species Streptosporangium sp. NPDC002524. The sequence goes on from NZ_JBEOWK010000032.1 coordinate 12,083, forward strand.
GGCCTTCTTCGCGAAGCCGCGCGAGACGGCGAGGAGGGCGGTCTTGGACATCCCGTACTGGATCATCTCGATGGGGGTGACGATCGCGGAGTCGCTGGCGATGTACTGGACGCGGCCCCAGGAGCGCGCCGTCATCCCCGGCAGGTAGGCGCGGGTGAGACGGACCGCCGACAGGACGTTCACCTCGAAGTAGCGGCGCCACTCGTCGTCGGTGATCTCCAGGGCGTCCCTCGACTCGAAGATCCCGAGGTTGTTGACCAGGATGTCGACGTCCGGCAGGAGGTCCACCGCGCGCTCCGCGCCCTCCTCGGTGGCGAGGTCGGCGGCGAGCGGGACGACCCGCGCCCCGGGGACCTGCGCGCGCAGCGCGTCGGCGGCGGCCTCGACCTTGTCGGGCTTGCGGCCGTTGACGGCGACGGTCGCGCCCGCCCGCGCGAGACCGGTGGCGATGGCCGCCCCGATGCCCTGGGTGGATCCGGTGACCAGCGCCGTCTTACCGGTGAGATCGATGTGCATGCGTCACGTCCTTGGCACCCGGCGCGCGGCCGCCCACAGGTGCGGGCGCCGCACGACCAGGCGATATGTCGTCCAGCTGATCCGGTGTTCGTTCCCGTGTCCGCCGGGGCGGAACGTGCGGACAGTGATCGTTTTCGCGAAACGGACCCAGGCGATCACGATTTTTCCTGATAATGCCCTCATGTCACCGCTGGGCACCGAGGCGTACCGGACCGAAACCGGCCTCCCGCCGCTCGTGGCGCGCGCGGTCGCGGCGGCCGAGCGGCACGGGTTCGCGTTCTCCTGCCTGCCCGAGCAGGGCCGCCTGCTGCGCGCCCTCGCGGGCGGCGCCGCCCACCGGATCGCCGAGACGGGAACGGGGTACGGGGTGGGCCTGGCCTGGCTCGCCACCGGAGCGCGGCCCGGGGTCGAGATGGTGAGTGTCGAGCGGGACGAGCATCAGGCGAGGGTCACCGCCGAGCTCTTCGCCGGGGTCCCGGGGGTCCGCGTCCTGCACGCCGACTGGACCGAGGTGTACGCGCACGGGCCCTACGACCTCCTGGTGCTGGACGGGGGTGGCCAGGGCAAGAACGGCGAGGCCGCCGCCGATCCGGAGCGGCTCCTCACCTCCGGTGGCGTGCTGGTCGTCGACGACTTCATGCCGTCTGCCACCTGGCCGCCCGAGCATCTCGGTCGGCCCGACTCCGCCCGCGTGCACTGGCTGGAACATCCGGCGCTCCGCGCCGTCGACCTCCCGCTGTCCGGGAACCTCAGCACCGTCGTCGGGGTCCGCCGCCCCCGCTGACCGTCTCCCGGCCGTGCTGACCGTCCCTGGCCGCGCTGACCGCCCCGCCCCGCTGACCGTCCCCGGCCGCGCTGAGCGTCCGCATCCGCGCTGACCGTTCCCGCCCACGTCAACCGTTCCCCGGCCGTGCGGGCCGGTCCGGGTTCACCCGCCGGCGCCGTGACCGTGGTCCTCCCAGGCGAAGGCGTGGAACGGCGGGTCGAGGGGGGCGTCGATCAGGCGGTTGGCGAAGGTCGAGATCGTGTACGCGCCGACGCCGAGGACGACCTCCAGGGCGTTCCGCGCGCTGTGGCCCGCGTCGAGGAACGCCCGCGTCTCCTCGTCGCCGACCGCGCCGCGACGGTCCATGACGGCGACGGTGAACGACCGCAGCGCCTCCGAGCGCGCGTCCGGGAGGGGCCTGCCCGTCCGGAGCGCCTCGACGAGCTCGGGCGGGGCCTCCAGCCCGACCAGCGTGGCGGTGTGCATCGCGACGCAGACGTGGCAGCCGTTGCGGGTGGCGACCGTCATGACGACGATCTCGCGGTCGACCGGGGCGAGGGTGCTCTGCTCGAAGGCGGCGCTCGCCGCGAGGAAGCCCTTGAGCAGCTGCGGGGAGGTGGCCATCCGGCCGACCGGCGTGGGGACGTGGCCGAACTTCCGCCGTACGCCCTCGATGGTGGCGCGGGCCTCGGGCGGGGCGCTCTCGGCGGTGTGCGTGACGAAGACGGCATGGGACATGGGGGCCTTCTCTCTTGTTCTCCGGGTCCTCGGACGCGGGCTGCGCGATCGCACTCAGGGCAATGTCGTCAACGAGGTTGTCTATATAGTAAAGACGGTTGACGACTTTGGCAACGCCGGCCCGGGCCGAACAAACGCCGACCCGGGCCGGACACCGGCCCGGCGAGCCCGGCGAGCCCGGCCGCGGCGCTCAGCCGCCGCGGGCGGCGGCGACGAAGTCCCTGATGAGAACGGAGTCCTTCACCCCGGGCGCGACCTCGACCCCGCTCGACACGTCGACCCCCCAGGGCCGGGCGGCGGCGATCGCCTGGGCCACGTTCGACGGGGCCAGCCCACCGGCCAGCATCCAGCGGCCCTCCGGGCGCCCGCGCACGGCCGCCCAGTCCCACGGCTCCCCCGACCCCGGCCGGGGCGCGTCGACGATGAGCAGGTCCTCGTCGAGGGCGCCGCAGCGCAGGTCGGTGCTCGCGGCCCCGGCGCGCACCAGCGTGACCCCGAGGTCCTTCAGCGCGAGGAAGTCCTCGTGCGGGTGGTCGCCGTGCAGCTGGACGGCGCGCAGCCCCGCCTCCAGCGTGGCCGCCCTCACCTCCTCGGAGGGCTCGCCCGCGAACACCCCCACGGTCAGCACGTGCGGGGGGACCGCCGAGGCCAGCTCCCGCGCCCGCGCGGGGGTGACCCGCCGCGAGCTCCTGGTGAGGACGAACCCGATGGCGTCGGCTCCCGCCTCGACGGCGGCCGTCACATGTCCGGGCTCGCGCAGCCCGCAGATCTTCACGTACACCCTGTGTACGGTAGCCCGTCCCGCACCCGCGACGGCCCTCGACGACGGCCGACGGCACTCAGTTGCCCCCGACGGCCCCCGGCGGACTTTCCCGCCTCCGGATCACCCTTGACATCATCCGCCACAAATGTTGAATCTATAGAGGTCAGAGAGCGCTCTCCCACCCAAGGAGGAACTCGGGGGCACACGATGCGGCGATCGTCCCGCCCGGCGACCGCGGCGGACATCACGAGAGAACATTCCGGACGGCGACCCCCGCACGGTCGCCCACCCGCGCGATATCGGTTACGGCCCATCCCAAACAAATATGCGCGTCCCTTATCGCCACCCTGTCGAGTACATTCTGACAAGGAGGCGTTCGCGGGTCGTTCCACCGACCGCGAAATACGGCCCGACCTCCGATCTGAAACCGTACGACCGCGACCACGACAGCCGCTAAGGCACTGATACGTAACCCTCTTAGGGACGACCGTAAACTTCACAAAACACAACCGGGCACCTCGAAGCGAGGCGCCGTCCGCATGCTGGACGAGTTTAGTTCCGTTATTGCAACATCTTGACCTTGTGCCCATAATGAACGAGTGGAGCGATATCCGCCCAAACAATCGGGGGCCGGAGTGATAGGACAAAATCGAGGATCGGGCGTCAAGATTGCACATCAAAAGCTTAACGTCGGAATAGTCTGCGAGAATGAAATACTTCGTTTCGGACTGAGGGTAGCCCTCACCGACCTCAAGGTGGTCGAGAGCCTGAGGGAGCTCCGGCCCAACAACGCGACATCCGTGAACGAGACGTTCAGGTCTCTCGACGTCGTCATGGTCTCCTACACGGAGTGGGCGACGGCCCAGCGGGTCGTCTCCGCCGCCCACGCCTCTGACGTGCGGGTTCTCGCCTTCATCGACGACACGAGCGCCAAGGATCCCGAGAAGCTGGTGTCCCTGCGGCCCGACGGGTTCATCCTGCAGCGCGAGCTGAACAAGAACACGCTGGAGGAGGCACTGGTCAAGGTGTCACGGAGCGAGACGGCCGTTCCCGCCGAGATCATCTCGGAGGTCTTCGACTCGGCGGCCCGCGTGCTGAAGACGTCACACCTGCGCTTCATCGAGCTGACGTCGAGGGAGAAGTCGGCCCTCGAACTCCTCGCCGACGGCCTCAGCAACAAGGAGATCGCGAAAAGTCTCAACATTTCCCTGCACGGCGCGAAACGTCTTGTCGGCAATATACTCCTCAAGCTTAATTGTCCCAACAGAACCCAGGCCGTCGTTCTCGCGATGCGTTACGGTCTGGTCGGCGAAAGAAAATAGTACGGCTTTCCGGATGAGCCCTCCGCAGCGGGCTTTCCCATCCGATCTTTCCGAATGACGACTTTCCCGCACGGGACTACTCGGGGGGTGACACGCTTTCCGTGCGGGTCCGGATCAGGGGGTGGCACCCACCCCCTTTTCCCGTTCCGGCGCTCGTGCCGGCGTCAGGGGACGGCTCTCCCCCGGTGAATCCTCCGATGATTCCCGCGGTTCCTGCGGTTCCCGTGCCTCCCGTTCCTCCCGTGGTTGCCCCGATGCCGGGGAAACCTCGGACAAGGACGACGGCGGGCCGGGAACCGCTCCCGGAGATTGTGCCCTCCCCTTCTCGGCCCGCACCCGCAGCTGGGCGACCCCGAGCACGGCGGCCGCCAGGCCCACCTCGCTGACGGTGCACACCAGCCGGCTGGTGAGCACGATGGTGCCCGCGACGGGGAGGGGCAGCACCGTCGTGAGGGCCGCCAGCAGGATCGCCTCGCGGACGCCGAGGCCGTCGGGGACGAGCACCATGAGGTGGCCCGCCACGACGGCCAGGCCGAAGGAGCCCACGCATATCACGTACGACCGCAGCGGCGGGGCGCCCGCCGCGACGGCGAGGAACCAGAGGTGATGGCCGGAGACCAGCCAGGAGAGCGTCTGCAGGACGATCGACAGGCGCACGGCCCGGTCCGACGTCCTGGTGAGCGGCCCGGGGCGCCGCAGCACCCGGGCGGCGGCGGTGGCGACGCGGTGCGTGAGATCCGGGCGGACGACGCACGCGACGACCGGTACCGCCGCCAGCCCCATCCACGCGCCGTGCTCGCCGAGGAGGGCCGGCGCCGCGACCAGGCCCGTCGTGAGCCCCGTCAGGGTTCCGACGACTATGTTGACCACGTAGACCGTCGCCGTCCTCGCCGGTGGGATGCCGCTCGCCTTTCCCATCTGGATGTTGGCGAGAAGCGTCCAGACCCGGCCGGGCACGAACTTGGTCATGAACCCCACGAAGTAGATGCGGGCCACCGCCCACATCCCGACCGGTGCCCCGCCGCCGACGATCAGCGCCCGCCACGACAGCATGCCGAGCAACAGCCCGGCCGCGTTGGCGACGAGCCCGGCGCCGACCAGCGCGAGCGCCCTCGGCTCCGCGAGGGCGGCGAGCAGCGACCAGTCCTGCTCACCGACCGTCACGGCGACGAACGCCACGACGGTCAGCACGGCCAGGAGCGTCAGTGCCAGGCGAATCTTTTTGATCATCTTCTCACCGACGGAGCCGGCCGGACGTACGGGCGTACGCGAAGGAACGGACGGCCGTGGAGGGACGCACGATCGCGCACGGACGCACGATGATCGCGAGCGGACGCGCGATCGGAAGCGGACACGCGCTCGGAAGCGGACACGCGCTCGGAAGCGGACACGCGCTCGCGGACGGACGCGCGCTCGGAAGCGGACGCGCGATCGCGAGCGGTCGTCGCCGAAACCGGCGGCACGTCCCGGGACACGAGGTCGCCGAACCCGTCGGGGATCACGGCAGCCACCCCGCGCCCGCCACGTGCCCGGTGACCACCAGGCCCGCGAGCAGCGCGGCGGTCAGCAGGGCGGTGAGGACGATCGCCCGGTCGCGCAGCAGCGCGCGCACCGGGTCTCCCCCGGCTCGGTGGACGGCGAGGATCTGCAGGTACCGGAAGAGGCCGAAAAGGCCGAGGGGGGTGAGCAACAGCGCCGCCAGGTCGTCGAAGCCGGTCGCGGACGGGGTACGGCTGAGGAAGAACAGGAACGCCACCGCGGTCAGGCCCGCGCTGAGGGTGAGCATCTGATCGATCAGGCCGGGCGAGTATCCCGCCAGCGCCGGCCGGTGGGTGGCCCCCGAGTCCTCCAGCTCCCTGCGGCGCTTCCCGAGGATCAGCATGAGGCAGAGGAAGAACACGCACAGGAGCAGCCAGGTCGACGGCGTCACGTCGACGGCCCGGTACCCGGTGACGATGCGCAGCTCGAAGCCGAGCACCACGACGAAGAGGTCGAGGAGCGGCACGTGCTTGAGCCAGGTGCTGTAGAGGACGTTCAGTACTAAATAGCCCGCGACCGGCCAGGCCAGCCGGGGGACGACCAGGACGAGCAGCGTGGCCAGGACCCCGGCGAGGACGCAGCCGAAGGCGGCGGCCAGCGCCACCGAGACGTGCCCGGCCGCGATCGGGCGGCCGCACTTGACCGGGTGGCTGCGGTCGCGCTCCCGGTCGGCGATGTCGTTGCCGATGTAGACGAGGGCCGACGCCAGGGTGAAGACCACCACGGCGACGGCGAGCCGCGCCACCGAGACCGCCGTCCAGGCCGCGGGTGCCACCAGGGGAAGCGGTACCACCAGCAGGTTCTTCAGCCACTGGTGGGGCCGTACGAGAACGAGCAGGTCACGCGACCGGCTCCGGCGCGACGACGCCGGGGGGACGGCCAGTGCCGGTGGCAGTTCCAGCGGTGTGCTGGACATACCTCACCTCCGGGAACGCTCAGAAGAAGACCTTGGACAGTGCGAGCACACCCTGGCTCCAGGGGTCCCTGCTGGTACGGCCGGTGGCGCGGCTCCCCGATTCGGCCCGGTTGCGCCGCCACCAGTCGTAGGTGCCCAGGATGGCGTCCCGGTTGGAGAGGCGGGGGGTGAACCCGAGCCGCTCCCGTGCCTTGTCGGTGCTCACGTACGAGTCGGCGAGCAGCTTGTGCAGCAGCCTGCCGTACACCGGGGAGAGCCTGCAGCGCTCCAGGAGCCGCAGCGCCCCCACCGCCGGGCGGCCGGGCACCGAGATCACCCGCCTGCCGTGCCCCGCCGCGTCGAGCACCGCCTGGAAGTCCTCCCGGATGGTGCCGAAGCGCGCCGCGCCCAGGTTGTAGGTGTCGTTGGCGACGTCGTCGGGAGCGGCGATGACGGTCGTGACCGCGTCGACCAGGTCTTCGAGCCCGAGCATCTGGATGCGGACGTCACCGCGGCCGAGGACCGGGAAGTTGCGCCCCTCCTCGGCCCACTCGAAGAGCATCGAGAACAGGCCCATGCGCCCCGCGCCGAGGAACGTCTTGGGCCGCAGGACGCTCACGCACCGCCCGCCCGCGCGGTGCTTCTCGGCGATCTCCTCGGCTTCGGCCTTGGCCGCGCTGTAGGTGTCGACCGGTTCGCGGGGGTGGTCCTCCGTCGTGGGCACCGTCTTCGGCAGCCCGTACACCGCGGTGGAGGAGATGTGGACGACCCTGCGCACCCCGGCGGCGTCGGCCGCGCGCAGGACGGAGGCGGTGCCGTCGACGATGATGGACCGGATCTGCTCGGCGGGGTAGCTGGGGAGCGCCGCCGCGCAGTGCACGACCGTGTCCGCCCCCGCGAGGGCCTCCGACATCGCCCGCGTGTCGCGGATATCGGCCACGCGCGAGGTGAGACCGGGGGCGGGGGGGATCTCGCGCACGTCGATCCCGCACGGGGCGGCCCCGTCGGCGAGGAGGCGGCCGACCAGGTGCGAGCCGAGGATCCCCGCGGCTCCCGTCACCACCACGCGCGCGGAGGGGTTCACCACAGTGAGCTCACCTTCTCCTTGAGGAAGCGGGTCAGCAACCGGGGCAGTCCCTGCGCGAGGGTGGCGTCCAGCGCCTCCAGGAAACGCTCCATGTCGGCCGGTTCCGCCACGAGCGGCGGGCCCACGACCAGCGGGCTGCGGCCGTTGAGGGTGTAGTAGGCGTAGACGTCGTGCTCGTGGTAGAGCGCGTCGATCACGGAGCACGCGACGAGCTTCGTGCGCAGCTGCGGGTCCTTCAGGGGCGAGAACCTCCCGGCCAGGTCGAGCAGCCTGGGCCCGCCGGAAAGGAAGATCCCCCACAGGGCCCCGGACCCGCGGACCTCCTCGACGTAGTCGGGGTGGGATTTCTGGATGCGTTCGAGCCCCGGCCGCAGGACGCGGTCGAGGTCCCTGGCGCGCCCCGCGTAGTCGTCCTCGATCGCGATGTTGACGGCCTCGATGGCGGTGGCGGTCTCCTCGCCGAACCCGTAGTACGTGGTGCTGGTGCTCTGCATCAGGGCGTCGGACATGTTGTCGTACGCCTTGCGGAACACCGGCTCCCTGGTGATGAACGCGGATATCGAGGACTTCCCGCCGCCGAAGGACTTGGAGGTCGTCAGCACGTCGGGGACGAGGTCCGGGTAGCGCATGAAGTAGAAAAGGCTCCCGGTCTTTCCCCATCCGGTGTAGATCTCGTCGAAGACGAGGATGATTTTCTCCTCGGTGCAGATGTCCCGCACCCCGCGCAGGAACTCCTCCGAGCACCAGTTCATGGTCGAGGCGCTGAAAGGCTCGATGAGCAGGGCGTACACATCGCCGCGATGAGCCCGTACGGCGGCGCGGACCGACTCCAGGTTCCCGTACTCGAAGGTGACGATTCCCGGAATGGTGGGGAAGTCGAAACGGTTCTGCGTGCTGCCGGTCAGGCCGCCGGAACCCAGGAGCTTTCCGTGGAAACCGATGTCGGACCTGAGAATGGTGTTGCGGCGGCCACGATGGTATTTGTAGGCCATTTTCACGGCGCCCTCGACCGCCTCGGCCCCCGAGTTGGGAAAGAACGACATATTCAGGTCGCCGGGCAGGATCTGGGCGAGGTTGTATCCAAGGGCCGCGAGATAGGGCGAGAAGTAGGTCTTGTGGACCTCCATCCGGCGGTCCCGCTGGTACCTGGTACGGGCGGCCAGGATGCGGGGGTGGTTGTGGCCGTGGTTGAGCACCCCGACGCCACCGGTGAGGTCGAGGACGCGCCGGCCGTCCTTGAGGTGCAGGTACGCGCCCTCGGCGTGGTCGACCAGCTCGCGGCCGAAGCCGAACGAGGTCATCAGCGAAACCTGGCTGCGGTTGATGTACCGCCGGTACAGATCATGGATTTGACCGATACCAAGCTGTTCGGTCTGTTCCAGACTGAGAAGCTCGGACATGTGATTCCCTTCTCCACCGACGGCGTCCCCCGCCGAACCGGATCCGAACGCGGGCGCGTGAACGCACGCGAACGAGGCGGAGACCCGGTGAGGCCGAGGGGACGCGGAGCAAGAACGCGACGAATCGTCATGGTCGTGGCGGGCGTTTACGAGGTGCCGAGGCGCCGGGATGTAAGTGGTGATCCCGCGGACGTGCGATGCCCGGCGCTCGGAAACATCACCCGGCACCCGGCGAACCGGATATCCGACCCGTTGTGCAGCACCAAAAGCATGACCAACCACAATCCACCACGCGAGGTGCGAACGCTCGCTCGAAGGAGGTAGCCGTTCGGCCAGTCCCGCCGGAGAGACGACCCTTCCGATTTCCCTTTCGGGGTTGACCTGGAGCCCACTCCAGCGGGAAAAGTGGAACCCGTTGAATCCCGACGACCTTGGAGAGCGGACAATGAGGCGGATCATCGGTCGCAGCGGTATCGAGACCAGCGCGCTCGGCATGGGGTGCTGGGTGATCAGTGGCCCGTGGAAGGGCGGCGACGACCAGTTCGGCTGGGGCGCGGTGGACGACGACGAGTCGATCCGCACCGTCCACCGGGCCCTCGACCTCGGGGTGACCTTCTTCGACACCGCGAGCAACTACGGCGCCGGGCACAGCGAGACGGTGCTGGGCCGGGCTCTGGCGGGGCGCCGCGAGGAGGTCGTCGTGGCCAGCAAGTGGGGGTGGACCTTCGACGAGCGCACGCGCGAGGCCGGCGGCTCGGACGCCAGCCCCGCCTACCTGCGCGAGTGTCTTGAGGGGTCGCTCCGGCGGCTCGGCACCGACTACATCGACCTCTACCAGCTCCACATCAACGAGTTGCCGATCACCGAGGCGCTCGACCTGGTCGAGACGCTCGAGGACCTGGTGACCGACGGGCGGATCCGGTCGTACGGCTGGAGCACCGACAACGCCGAGCACGCCAGGGCGTTCGCGATCGCGGGGGCGCACTGCACCGCCATCCAGCACGACATCTCGGTGCTGCGGGACGCGGCCGACGTGATCGCGGTGTGCGAGGCGACCGGTCAGGCGAGCATCAACCGGGGCCCGCTGGCGATGGGCCTGCTCAGCGGCAAGTACAACGACGGCCGCACGGTGGGCCGCGACGACGTCCGCAGCCAGAACTTCGAATGGCAGATCTACTTCAGGGACGGCGCGATCGCGCCGGAGTGGCTGCCCCACATCGAGGCCGCGCGCGAGCTGCTCACCTCCGGCGGCCGTACGCTCGCCCAGGGCGCCCTCGCCTGGCTGTGGGCCCGGAGCGAGACGACGATCCCGATCCCCGGGTGCCGCACCGTCGCGCAGGCCGAGGAGAACGCCGGAGCGCTCCAGTTCGGGCCGCTTAGCCGGGACGAGTTCGACCAGCTGGAGGAGGTGCTGAAGGACGCGCGGACCGCCCCCGAGGCGAAGCCCCTCGGCGAGGAGGCCTCCTGACCGGCTGACCCCGTCCGGGCCGTGCGGGACACGGGGCGCACGGCCACCGCGGTGCCGGGCACGCACCGGCACCGTACGGGGCCAGCCGCACCGGCACCGCGTAGGACCGGCCGCACCGGCACCGCGTAGGACCGGCCGCACCGGCACCGCGCGGGGACGGCCGCACCCCGGCCGACGGGGTCAGCCGCACCGGCCGCACGGGGTCCCGCGCGGGGATGGCCGAACGGCTACCTCCTTCGAGCGAGCGTTGGCGCCTCGCGCGGGCGGATCACCGTTGGTCATGATTCGGGGGTCGCCGCGACGCGGCCGGGACGCCCTTCCGGTCCCGGACGCCGCGGCCCCCGCGATGACCGTCGGCGACCACGCCCCGGCGGCTCACGACGCTGGAAAAGGAGCCTCACCGATGATCGGAGTTCCCTCGCGCCCGCTCAAGCTGCTCCCCGAGTCCGCGCTGCTGCGTTCGAGCCCGGTGGACCACCCCGACTGGAACTACCGGCCGCTGCTCGGGACCATCCAGCGGCTGCGCTTCCAGATCGTGCTGGAGATCCTGGGCGACAGGCACTACGACCGGCTGCTGGAGATCGGCTACGGCAGCGGCGTGTTCATGCCCGAGCTCGCCGGACGCTGCGACGAGATCTACGGGATCGACCCCAACTCCAAACCACGCGAGGTGGCCGAGAACCTCGCCCTGCACGGTGTCAAGGCCGACCTGACCCGGACGGGCGCCGAATCCCTGCCGTACGAGGACGGACACTTCGACTGCGTGGTGGCGGTGAGCTCGCTGGAGTTCGTACCGGACATCGAGGCCGCCTGCCGGGAGATACGGCGCGTGCTGCGCCCGGGGGGCACCCTCGCGGTCGTCACCCCGGGGGACACGCCCCTGTGGGACCTCGCGCTGCGGGTGGCGACGCGGGAGAGCCCGAGCATCTTCGCGGACCGGCGCCAGAGGCTCCAGCCGGCTCTGCGCTCGCACTTCAGGCTCGCCCGCGAGGTCAGGATCCCCCGCCTCGCCTGGAAGGCGGTGCGGCTGTACACGGGCCTGCACCTGCGGACGGACTGACCGGCGTGGAGACGTCCGCCGAGGCCCCGGCCGGGGCCGGAACGGACGAGGTTCCCGCCGGAGCCACGGCCGGGGCGGGTACGGAGGCGGGGAGCGCGGGCCGTTCCCGGGCCCGCTGGTGCCTGGGCACCCGGCTGCTGGTGGCCGGCACCGCGGCCTGGGCGGTCTTCGTGGCCGCTCACGTGTTGCTCACCGGCCGCTGGTGGTTCTGGCTCGTCGTCGAGTCGATGCCGCCGGTGACGCTGGTCGTCGTCCCGCTGCTGCTGCTCGCCGTCACCCCCCTGGCCCGTCCGGTGCGCCGCCGGCTGTCCGTCGTCCTGCTGGCCCTGCTGCTGCTGGGCGCGCAGCTCGCCGGTGTCAGCCCGCTCGGCCTGGCGCAGGGGGACGGGCCGCCCGGCGGCGCCCTGAAGGTCTTCTCCTGGAGCACCGACGTCTGGGAGATGAGCGACGACCCCGTGAGGTTCTACGACTACCTGCGCGCCCAGCGGGCCGACGTCTACCTGCTGCAGGAGTATCTGCACTGGGGGGACGGGCCGCTGCGGGTCGACGACCTGGCGCGGGTCCGCGCGGCCTTCCCCGGCTACCACATCGCCACCGAGGGCGAGCTGATCACCATCTCCCGGCTGCCGATCGTCGCGACGTACCCGAGGAGGACCTCGCCGACCGGCACCGACTGGTACTGGCGGGGGAACAAGGCCCTCCGCGTCGACGTGCGGTCCGGCACCCGCGTGCTGTCCCTGTACAACGTGCACCTGCCGGTGCCGATCAGGACCGAGCGCAGCCCGCTGACGGCGGGTTTCTACGAGTTCGTCCGCGACCAGTACCAGCGCAGGCGGGGCGAGTTCGCGGCGCTCCGCGCCGACCTGGCGCGCAACCCGAACCCGGCGGTGGTCGCCGGGGACTTCAACTCCGCCTGGATGAACCTGATCCCGCCCGGCGAGGGCCTGCGGCGCCTCGATCCCGAGGGCTCGGCGCTCCCGCTGACCTGGCCGACGTCCGCCTTCGCCATCCCCCTGCCCCGGCTGTGGCGGCTGGACTGGGTCTTCACCACCGAGGAGGTCAGGGTGCCCCGGTACCGCCTCGTGCCCAGCATCTCCGACCACCTCGCCCAGGAACTGTACGTGTCACTGAACTGACGAACTCACGAACTCACGAGCTGACGAAACCGACGAACTCACGAACTGACGAAAAGGAGCCTCGATGCGGACAGCCGATCGGTTCGACGTCACGGTCGCACTGGACTACTACGCCCCCTACGTCAGCGGGCTCACCGAGTCGGCCCGGATGATCGCCGAAGGACTCGCGGCCCGGGGCTGGCGGATCGCCGTGGCCTGCGCCGGGCACCGTCGCGAGCTGAGGCGGTACGAGCGGATCAACGGCGTCCACGTGTTCCGCGCGCCGGTCCTCGCCTCCGTCAGGAAGGGCGTGCTCAGCCCCGGCCTGCCCCTGCTGGCGTCCCGGCTGGCCGCCCGCTCGTCGCTGCTCCACCTGCACGTGCCGATGCCGGAGGCCGCCGCGGTGGCCTGGTTGTCGCGTTCGGTGCCGACGGTGACGACCCACCACATCGACGCCTTCCTGCCGCCCGGCCTGGTGAACGCGTTCGGGATGCGCGCGGCCGACAGCTCGGCGGGCGTCGCGCTGCGGCGCTCCGACCTCGTGGTGGTCAACAGCCACGACCAGGCGAGGGGGTCGAGGCTCTGGCCGATCCTGAGGCGGCGCGCGGTCCGCGACATCCCCGCCCCGTGCGCCGACCGCAGCGGGGGCGACCCCGCCTACCGGGACGGGAACGGGCTGCACGTGGGGTTCATGGGCCGCGTCGCCGAGGAGAAGGGCATCGAGTATCTCCTGCGCGCGTTCCTGGCGATCGACGACCCGAAGGCCCGGCTGCTCATCGCCGGCGACTACCAGGGCGTCGCGGGCGGCAGCAACATCGACCGGCTGCGCGCGGAGGCCCGCGACGACCCGCGGATCCGGTTCCTCGGCATGCTGCGGGACCGGCAGATCAACGACTTCTACGCCTCCATCGACGTGTTCGCCCTGCCCTCGATCGCGGAGTCGTTCGGCATCGTCCAGGTCGAGGCGATGATGGCCGGGGTGCCCTCGGTCACCACCGACCTGCCCGGGGGCCGGTATCCGGTCCTCGCCTCCGGTTTCGGCAGGGTCGTCCCCCCGCGCGACCCCGAGGCGCTGCGCCTCGCCCTCCTGGAGACGGCGGACATGCCGGCGTCGCGGCGCGCGGAGGGCAGCGCGAGGACGATCGAACTGTTCGGCGGGGAGTCGTATCTCGACGCCTACGAGGAGGCGTTCCTGTCGCTGACCTCGGGCCACCCCACCCAGCCAAGAAAGGCGAGGAACTCCAATGCCTGACACCGCCCCCCGCGTCTCGGTCGTCATCCCCAACTACAACTACGAGAAGACACTGGGCAAATGCCTGGAGTCGGTCTTCGCGCAGACCATGCGGCCGTACGAGGTCATCGTCTCCGACGACGCCAGCACCGACGGCTCGCGCGAGGTCGCGGCGCGGTTCCCCTGTCGGGTGGTCAGCGCGCCGCACAACAGGGGAGTGTCCGCGGCGCGCAACGCCGGGGTGGCGGCGAGCACGGGCGACATCTTGTTCTTCGTCGACTCGGACGCGGCGCTCGCCCCGGACGCGATCGAGAACGCGGTCCGGCTGCTGGAGGAGAACGAGCGGTACGGGTGCGTCCACGGCATCTTCGCGCCGGAACCGCTGATCGACGACGGGCCGGTGGAGTGGTACCGGACGCTCCACACCTACTACGGGCGCGTCCGCAACCTCGGTCCCACCGTGACGGCCCACTTCGTCGCCGCCGCGATGCCCAGGCACGTCTTCGACGAGATCGGCCCCTTCGACGAGAACCTCCGGGACATGGAGGACATCGAGTACAGCGACCGTCTCTCGGAGAAGTACGAGATCCTGCTCACCGACCAGGTGGTGATGTACCACGACGAGGCGGACCGGCTGCTGCCCCTCCTGCGCGAGCAGTACCGGCGCGCGCAGCTGCTGGTCCCGTTCGCGGCGGCACACCGCAGCCGTCCCGGCACGCTGTGGCTCAACAGCCGCACCGGCGTGATGGCCGCCGCGTTCACCATGGCCACGCTGCCCGCCCCGCTGCTGTCGCGCAGGCTGGCGGCGCTGCCGCTGGCGGGTCTCGCGGTCTTCTCCGCCGCCGACCCGAAACTCTCCCGCTTCGTCCTGAAGCAGCGGGGGGCGGGGTTCCTCGGCTACTTCACCGCGATCCACTTCGCGGTCAACGCCTCGATCGTCGCGGGGGCCGGGGTCGGCGCGCTCCGCTCGTTCGCCAACCGGGGATTCGGACGCCCCTCGAAACGGACCGGCTCGGTGTGAACCCCCTCGGCACGAACCGATACGAAGCGGACTGACACCAAGCGAACCGGCTTTGACGCGCCCCGCCGGAGACAGGCCGGGCGGCACGGACGATCTGAGCGTGCCCGGAACCCCGGGCACGCTCAGAGGGCGTTCAGGAACCTCGCGGCGATCGGCGCCGCGACCTTGCCCCCGGCGCCGCCGTGCCGGACGAACACCGCGAAGGCCAGGGAACCCCGGTAGCCGATGAACCAGGCGTGGTCCCCGGCGCCCTCGACCTCGGCGGTGCCGGTCTTGCCGGCGGTGTCCGGCGGGAGCCCGGCCTGCGCGGCCGTCCCCTGGGTGACCACGGCGCCCATCATCGTCCGCAGGCCCGCGGCCACCCCCTCGTCCAGCGGCACCGGGGCCGGCGAGTCCGCGGGAGGCGCTTCGGTGAGGATCGCGGGCTTCCAGACGCCGCTCGCGACCGCGGCGGCGACCTCGGCCATGCACAGCGGGCTGGCCTGCACCGAGTTCTGGCCGATGGCGTCGGACCCCAGCTGGTCCGGGCTCCCGTACGGCTGGATCCGGCAGGCGCTCAGCCCCGGCTTCTCCCGGAAGCCGAACCGGTCGGCCGCCTCGGCGCGCAGCCGGTCGTCGCGCAGCCGCTCGTACGTCTGCTGGGCGAAGGTGGTGTTGCAGGAGAGCGCGAAGGCCGTGGTGAGGGCCACGCTCCCGTGGTCGACGCCGTCGGAGTCGCTGAAGCTCCTGCCGTTCGGGATGGTGTAGGCGGCCGGGCAGGGGACCGGCGACTCCGGGGTGAGACCGGCGCGGAGCAGCGCGGCGGCGGTCACGACCTTGAACGTCGAACCGGGCGGGTAGAGGCCGCCGAACGCCTGCTTGCCGCCCAGCGTGTCCGCCACCGCGCGCACCTGGGCCGTCTGGACGTCCACGGCCACGATCGCGGCGGACTGCTCGACACCGTCCAGGGCGCGGGCCGCGGCGGCCTGCACGGGCTGGGAGATCGTGGTCCTCGCCCCCGACTCGGGCGAGGGCTCTGAGGCGAGCAGCACCTTGCCGGAGGGACTCTCCTCCAGTTTCAGTTCGACCGCCGTGTTGCTCAGCCCGTCGAAGTAGTGGCCCGCCCTGCTGTCGCGGGGGAACGGCTCCCCCTCGCGGGTCAGCGTGGCCGGGCGCCGGACCTCGGTCTCCCTCAGCCGCAGGCTCCCGCCGTCCTTGAGCGAGGGGTGCATCGTCTCCGGGCTCCAGCGCACCTTCCACACCCCGAACCGCAGCTCCAGGCGCAGCACGGAGTCGAACGGCCAGTCGCCCAGCCCGTTGATCCTCCGCACCCCGCTGAACAGCATCTCGGCCTGCTCCTCGCCGTGGACGCGCAGCTCACCGGGGGTGAGGGAGAGCGACGCGACCCGCAGGTCGGCGTCGAACCCGCGGTGCCGGACGCCGAAGTCCACCGGCGGGTCGACGACCATGCCCGTCATGCCGGTGAAGTCGCCGTTCTGCCAGGCGGTCAGGTAGTTCGCCGCGGTCGCCCCGGGGCCGCCCTGCGGGGTCGGCGTGACCGGGATCAGCGTGACGAGGTTCGGCGCCGGTGAGACGGGGACCGGGCTGGGCGTGTTCCCGGCCCTCGTCACCGGCGCGTCGGCCTCGGGGGTCTCCGCGTCGTCGGCGTCGCCGGCCGGCGTGGGACGCGGCGACGGCGAGGCCACCACCGCCCCCGGCGCGGCCACCACCCCGTACACGCCGAAGACGAGGATCGCGGTCGCGGAGAAGATCAGCGCGACGAGCCGTCGATCACGCATACCGTTTACTCCCCCGGGTTTGCAGAGTTGCATACCAGAGAAAAGATCGTAAAGGTGATGAGAAGCGATTAACCAGGTTTTTCCGGACTTCGGTATGACACCGTAGCCCTCGGCGGGCCCGACCGCGACGGCGCCCCGCCCCCTGGAGACCGTCCGCCCCGCGATCCGCCCCCCGGACGCCCCCTGGGCGCGTCCTCCCGGTGCGGGCCGTCGTCCTGGTGGGAGCCCGCTTCCTAGCGGAGGCCGTCGAAGAGGTCGTCCTCGCGGTCGGCCGCGGCGGGAACGCGGTTGATGTGGCGGACGAAGGTCTCTTGCTCGAACACCCGGTGCTGGACCTCGGCGGGCATGCGCAGGAAGAAGATGCTGTCCCCCTGGCTCGCGTGCGCCTTCAGCGCCTTGAGCTTGCGCTCCACCTGGGCGGACACGTCGACCACGGCGGTGATCCGCTCCTCGGGGACGCCGAAGTCGTCGGAGGGCTCGAAGTCGTCCGGGGCCTCACCGGTCGAGCGGAGGTACTCGAACATCTCGGCCATCCGCTCGCGGGACGCGGCCGTGTAGTAGAGCTTGCCGGGGATCCCGCTCGCCTCGGCCGCCGCCACCGCGACCCGGTGAGCCTGGATGTGGTCGGGGTGGCCGTAGCCGCCGTTCTCGTCGTAGGTCACGACGACCTGCGGGCGGTAGTGCTCCATCAGCGCGACGAGCCGGCCGACGGCCTCCTCGAAGGCGACGTTGGCGAAGGACTCCGGCGCCTCGTTGGCGGCCCAGCCGACCATGCCCGAGTCGCGGTAGCCGAGCAGCTCCACGTGGGAGATCCCCAGGTGGGCCGCCGACTCGCGGAGCTCCTCCAGCCGCAGCGCGCTCACCGCCACCTCGTCGTGGCCGGGCTCCCCGGGCTTCACCCCGCCGGGGCCGTCGCCCTGCTCGCCGTTCGTGCAGGTGACCAGGACGGTACGGACGCCCTCGTCGGCGTACCTGGCGAGGATCCCGCCGGTGCTGATCACCTCGTCGTCGGGATGGGCGTGCACGGCCATCAACGTCAGCTTTTCATCCATGGATTTCGACCCGTTTTCCGAAAAAAGCCCTGCGGACCGGCCCACTCTACGGTGGCCGCCGGAGCACCGGGGCCGGGGGGACCTCCTCACCGGGCAGGCCTGGTCGGGGAAGACCGGGGTTCCACCGGACGCCGGGAGCCGGATCCCGGATGCCAGGAGCCAGGAGTCGGCTCGCCCGCCGGGGGCCGTCGTCCCGCGGGAGGACGGCGGAGGATCGGCCCGCGTACCGGATGCTGTCGGCCCTCGCGAGGACGACGGAGGGTCAGCTCGCGTACCGGGTGCCGTCGTCCTCCAGGAGCACGGGGGTGCCGCTCGCGGCGGACCGGTTGGCCGAGACCCCGACCATCACGCTGGCCACGCCCGCGCGGTGCCCGGCCTGGCGGCCCAGCGGGTCCTCGCCCGCCCCGCGGAAGACGTCGTCCAGCATGAGGGCGTCGCCGCCGCCGTGGCCGCCCGCCCCCGAGGAGATGGCGATCTCCTCGGGCTCCCGCCAGTGCCGTCGCAGGACGAGCCGCTCGAAGGCGCCGGTGGCGTGCGCCTTGTCGGCGGCGGTCGGGTCGACCGCGGCCCGCGGCGGGGTCCAGGCGCGTTCGACGACCTCCAGCTCCAGCCGTCCCTCGGTGCCGTTCATCGCCACCCGGTAGCCCTCGAAGGGGCCGTGGGCGTTGAGGGAGTAGGTGAGCGCCGCCCCCCGGGAGTAGCCGACGAGGACGGCCATGTTGTCCTCGATGGTCACGCCGTCGTCGAACACGTCCTGGTCGCGGATGTAGCCGTCCTCGTGCTCGGCGTCCAGATAGAGGCGCTTGAGCCTGGGATCGGCGGAGATGTCGAGGAGGTAGGGGTCGGTGCCGAGCTCCGGCGCGCCGTGGGCGCGTCCCGGCCGGTCGCGCAGACCCCGGGCGCGGGCGTTCTCGGCCCCGTAGAACCGCAGCGCGGAAAGGGCGTGGACGGAGCGGGCGGTGTCGCCCAGCCACCAGTTGACCAGGTCGAAGTGGTGGGTGGACTTGTGCACCAGCAGGCCGCCGGAGTTGGCCTTGTCGCGGTGCCAGCGGCGGAAGTAGTCGGCTCCGTGGATGGTGTCCAGCACCCACTCGAAGTGCACGGAGGTGACGTCGCCGATCGCCCCGTCGGCGACCAGCCGGCGTACGGCGCTGTTGCGCGGCGAGTAGCGGTAGTTGAAGGTGACGACGAGCCGGCCGGTGCTCCGCTCGGCGGCCTCGGTGATGGCCGCGCAGTCCTCGGCGGTGGTGCACAGCGGCTTCTCCACGATGACGTCCTTGCCCGCCTCCAGCGCGGCGACGACGTAGCGGGCGTGGGTGGCGTCGACGGTGGCGACCACGACGGCGTCCGCGAGCCGGAGCATCTCGCCGAACTCGTGCGGCGCGAAGCACGGGACCTCGTGCCCGATCCGGTCGAGGTAGTAGCCGATCCGGGTCCGGTTGACGTCGCAGAGGGCGACGATCTCACCGGTGTCGCCCCACCCGCCGAGCAGCGCGTCGATGTACAGCTGTACCCGGTGACCGAGCCCGACGAAGGCGTATCGCATCAAGCACTCCATGAGAGGAACGGTGGAGTGCCGTACGGCTCGGCGCGAGCCGTACGGCACGTCGGCGGATCCTGCCTGCCGCCGGCTACTTGGTGATGGCGGCGTTCGCCTCGGTGAGGAAGGCCTTCGCCGCCTCGTCGGCGGAGGTCTTGTTGAACAGCACCGAGTCGGTGGCGCGCTTGAGGATGTCCTCCATCTCCATGGCGCCCTTCGGCGGGATCGAGATCGGGCTCAGCTCGCTCCTGATCGAGTCGATGAAGGCCAGCACCTTCTGGTCGGTCGGGGTGAGCTTGTCCTTGATGGCGGTGACGACCTTGGCGTTGGTCGGCAGGCCGCGGTCGCTGAGCAGGATGGCCCCGGCCTCGGGGTCGTTGACGAGGAAGTCGACGAACTTCTGGGCGGCCTCGGCCCGCTCGGTCTTCGACGAGATCGTGTAGTACATCGCCGGCTGCAGGAACATCCCTGCGGTGGTCGCGCCCTCGGCCTTCGGCATCCGCAGCAGGTCGAGCTCCTGGCCGGAGCCCTTGCTCAGCGCGGTGAGCTGGTTGCTCCACCAGCTGCCGAACGCGCTGGCGTTCGTGGCGAGCAGGGCCTGGTCGACCTTGGTCCCGGTCTCCAGCATCAGGGCGGCGTCCGGGCCGGCCTTGGTGGTGATGATCTTCTGCAGGAGGGCCCACCAGTCCTTGATGGTCTGCTCCGACAGGCCGATCTTGCCGTCCTTGTAGAACTGCTCACCGCGCTGGGCGGCGAACAGCTGCAGGAAGGCGGGGTTCTCGTTGTACTCGGTGCCCCAGACCTTGCCGTCGCCCTTCTCGGTCACCTGCTGGGCGATCGAGATGTACTCGTCCCAGGTCCAGGTCGTGTCGTCGGGGACCTTCTGGCCCGCCTTCTCGATCGCCGCCTTGTTGACGATCATCGGGAAGGTGTTGACGCCGGTCGGGATGGCGTACTGCTTGCCGTCGACCTGGCCGGCCTTGAGCACGTCCTGGTCGAGGTCGGTGGTGTTCACCTTGCCGTTGAGGTCGGCGAGGGTGGCGCGGCCGGAGTACTCGGCGAGGCCGCGGATCTCGATGGACATGACGTCCGGGGCGTCGCCGGCCGCGGTCTTGGTGGCCAGCTTCTCGTAGTAGCTGTCCCAGTCGGAGAAGTCGCCTTCGACGTCGATCGTCGGGTTCTTCTTCTCGAACGCGGCGATCGCCGTCTCCGTCAGCTTCTGCCGGGCGTCGCTGCCCCAGTACGAGAAGACGACCTTCGTCTTCCCGCTGGCTTCGCCGCCGCCGTCGTCGCTGCCACACGCGGTGGCCGACACGGCGATCAGTGTTATGGCGGTGGCCGCCAGGATGCGCTTCATCGAGATACCTCCGGGGGGATGGGGGATGAGGAGGGGTTATTTGAGACCGGTGGTCGCCATGCCGCGGACGAGATACTTCTGGCCCGCGAGGAAGAAGCCGAAGATCGGGCCGAGGGAGATGATCGACATCGCGAACAGCGGGCCCCAGGAGGACTCGCCGCTGGAGTCCATGAACTGCCGGAGCGCGACGGGAACGGTGAGGTTGTCGGAGTTGGTCAGGTAGAGGTTCTGGGTGAAGAAGTCGTTCCACGTCCAGATGAAGGTGAAGATCGCGGTGGTCGCCAGCGCCGGGACGCACAAAGGCATGATCACCCGGATGAACGTGCGCCAGTAGCCCGCGCCGTCGATCGCCGCCGCCTCGTCCAGCTCCCGGGGGAGGGTGCGGATGAACTGCACCATCAGGAAGATGAAGAACGCGTCGGTCGCGAGGAACTTCGGCGCGACGATCGGCCAGATCGTGTTGATCCAGTCGATCTTGGCGAACACGATGTACTGCGGGACGACCGTGACGTGGTGCGGCAGCATGATCGAGCCGAGCATGATCGCGAACCACATCTTCTTCAGCGGGAACTCCAGCCGGGCGAAGGCGTAGGCGGCGAGCGAGCAGGCGACCAGGTTGCCGAGCACCGCGAGCGCGGTGAGGACCGCCGAGTTCCACAGGTAGTAGCCGAAGGAGTGCTTGAGGGCGTCCCAGCCCTCGGTGTAGTTCGCCGTCGTCACCGCGGTCGGCATCAGCCCCGGCTCCCGGAAGATCAGCTCCTCGGGCTTGAACGAGCTGGAGACCATCCAGAGCAGCGGGTAGAGCATGAACAGCCCCGCGCCGATGAGGAGCACGTGCCTGAGCAGGCGCGGAGCGGGCCGGAACAGGACCGGCACGCGCTTACTTGTCGTCGCCATAGAAAACCCAGAATCGAGACATGAGGAAGTTGACACCGGTCAGCGCGGCGATGATGAGCAGCAGCACCCAGGCCATTCCGGCCGCGTAACCCATTTCGTAGTTCTTGAAGCCCTTGATGTAGAGGTAGAGCGTGTAGAAGAGGGTCGAGTCGACCGGCCCGCCGTTGCCGCCGCTCACGATGAACGACTGGGTGAAGGACTGGAACGACTTGATCACCTCCAGCACCAGGTTGAAGAAGATGATCGGGGTGAGCAGCGGCAGGGTGATCGAGCGGAAGTTGCGCCACCTGCCGGCGCCGTCGACCGAGGCCGCCTCGTACAGGCTCTGCGGGATCTGGCGCAGGCCCGCCAGGAAGATGACCATCGGGGCGCCGAACGTCCAGATGTGCAGGACGATCAGCGTCCACAGCGCGGTGTCGGGGCTGGTCACCCAGCCCTGCCCCTCGTAGCCGAACAGGCCGAGGAACGAGTTGACGATGCCGTCGGTCCCGAAGATCTTCCGCCAGAGGATCGAGATCGCCACGCTGCCGCCGAGCAGCGACGGCAGGTAGAAGATCGAGCGGTAGAACGGCAGGCCGCGCAGGCCCTTGTCCAGCACGAGCGCCAGCGCGAGGGCGAAGGCCAGCTGCAGCGGGACGGACACCAGCACGTAGGTCGTCGTCACCTGCAGCGACGCCATGAACCGGTCGTCCTGGACGAACATCTTCTCGTAGTTGTCGAACCCGACCCACTTGGCCTCGGTCAGCAGGCTGTAGTCGGTGAACGACAGGTAGAGCGAGGCGATCATCGGGCCGAGTGTGATCGCGAACAGGCCGATGAACCAAGGGGCCAGGAACAGGTAGGCCGCCCGCGCCTGCGATCGGCTGCGTTGGCTTTTGAGACGCCCTGGTTGGGGGGCGCCCGCCTTCTCCGGGGGCGCGACCGGCACCTCGGTCGTCCCCGCCGGTGCGGGACTCAGCGTCATCACTGGCCCTTCGGGGAGTTGTGAATGGGATGCGCTTTTCCTATAGCTTCACAAACTAAGACGTCAACCCTTTGCAGTGAGCTAGCTCACGAATCGTAACCTTCGGTTTTATCGTTATCGCAGGTCAGAAGGGTTATGCCCTGTCAGGGGCCGGATGGAAAAATCTCGCCCGAACCCGAGTTAGTACAACCGATTGCAGCTGCAGACAGTGATCGTTCTCCGGCGCGACGAGCGGGAAACGCCTGGTGGCCGCCCTCGGGGCGAGGCACCCGCGCGAGGCGCGCCGCTCCCGCGAACGCCCCTCGATGCGCGCGGGACATCAGGGCGTCGCGGGGCGCCGAGACCTCCCCGGGAGACCGGAACTCTCACGGGACGGGAGAGTTCCGGTCTCCGCCAAGGCCGTCACGTTCACGAGAAAGCACGGGAACGCGAGGACCCGGGAGCACGGGAACCCAGGAGCACGGAAACCTAGAGGCACGGGAACCCAGGAGCGCGGGGATCCGCCCGCGCCGCCGGGACGGAGCCCGGCCCGGCGGGTCCGGGGAGGCCCAGGCGGGGGCCTCCCGGCGTACGGGGGCCTCCCGGCCGTCTCGGACCATCCGCTCGCACCCTCCTGCGCGGCCGCAGCAGAGGTTCGGCGTCCGCCGCGACTTCGGCCGGGACGCGTCCCCCAGGTGAACCGGTGGATCCCGGAAGACTCAGATGAACCGGTGCACCCCGAAAAACTCAGGTGGCGCCGCGGTCTCCGGAAGTCCTGGGTGGCGCCGTGGACTCGCGGACCACCAGGTGGGTCTCCAGGACGGTCGCGGCGCTCATCGACTGGATGAGCAGGTCGACCGCCATCCGGCCCGCGTCGCCCGCGGGCATCGCGACCGTGGTGAGCTTGGGGCGGTGCAGCCGTCCGGTGATGCTGTCGTCGAAGCCGATCACGCTGACGTCGCCCGGCACGTCGACGCCGAGGACCTCCAGCCCCTCGATGAGGCCGATGGCGACGAGGTCGTTGTAGGCGAGCACCCCGGTCACCCCCGCCTCGGCGACCCTGGGCGCGGCGGCGATCCCGCCCTCCTCGGTGGGTGAGTTGGGGCCGATGACGACCGTGTCGAGCCCGGGGATCTCCGAGACGGCTTTGCGGATCTCGGCGCTGGTCCACGACCCCGCGGGGCCCGCGACCAGGGCGACGCGCCGGTGGCCGAGCTCCACGAGGTGCTCCATGGCGGCGCGGGCGCCGTTCGCGACGTCCATCACGACCGTGGTCAGCCCGCGGATGCGCCGGTTGACCAGCACGAACGAGACCTGCTCGGAGAGCTTCTCCAGGGCCTTGTTGGACAGTCGCGGGCTGCACAGCACGATGCCGTCGACCTGTTTGGAGAAGGCCAGGACGAGGTTCTCCTCCTCGACGGGGTCCTCGCCGGTGTCGGCCACGAACAGGTGGTAGTCCTGGCGGCGCGCGGCGGCCTGCGCGGCCTTGATCAGCGGGGGGAAGAACGGGTTGGCCAGATCGGCGACGATGAGCCCGATGTTGTTGGTGCGGCCCGTCTTGAGCGAGCGGGCCGCCCGGTTGGGCCGGTAGTCGAGCTGCTCGGCCGCCGCCAGCACCCGGGTCCGGGTCTCGGCGTTCACCAGATGGGGCGCCGAGAAGGTCCGGGAAACCGTCGACACATGGACACCCGATGCCTGGGCGACGTCCCGGATGGTCACTGACATGCCGCACACCTTAACGCAATCGTTTGCAGGTCGGTCAACCAGAATGAGACCGGTTGCCGGTGATTGACCCCGCTCACTTGACGTATTGTCTCGCCGGACGCGATTGTTTACTGCAACTGATTGCAGTCTTCTAAAGGAGTCCACACGGTGAGCAGAGTGCTCGTCACCGGCAGCGCGGGCCGGCTCGGCCGCAGCGTGGTCACCTCGCTCGCGGCGGCCGGACACGAGGTGATCGGCGTGGACAGCGCGCCGGGCACCCCCCGCGAGGCCGCCTCCTCCCTTCCGGCGGACCTCACCGACCTGGGTGAGGCCCACGCGGTGATCGCGCGGTACCGGCCGGAGGCGGTGGTCCACCTGGCGGCCATCGCGGTGCCGTTCAGCCGTTCCGAGCCCACCACGTTCCGTGTCAACACCCAGCTCGCCTTCAACGTCTGCGCGGCCTCGGTCGCCCTCGGCGTGGAGAAGCTCATCGTGGCGAGCAGTCCCACGGTGATCGGGTACGGCGCGCCGGGCGGCTGGACCCCCGCCTACCTGCCCCTCGACGAGGACCACCCGACGGAGCCCTGGAACGCCTACAACCTCTCGAAGGTCGTGGCCGAGGAGACCATGCGGACGTTCGCCAGGACCACCGAGACCACCCGGATGGCCGCGGTCCGCCCCTGCTTCGTCGTCGCGCCCGAGGAGTGGGAGGGCGCGCCCACCCAGTCCGGGCACACGATCACCGAGCGGCTGAACCGGCCCGAGATAGGCGGGGTCTCCCTGTTCAACTACCTCGACGCCCGCGACGCCGGGGACTTCGTCGACACGCTGCTCACCAGGCTCCCGCTGCTGGAGACGAACGGCGAGGTCTTCTTCGCGGGCGCCGCCGACGCCCTGGCGCGCGAGCCGCTGGCCGAGCTGCTGCCGGCCGTCATGCCGGAGACGAAGGCGTTCGCCGCCCACCTGACCGGTACCGCCCCCGCCTTCTCCACCGCCAAGGCGGAGCGGTTGCTCGGCTGGACCGCCAAGCGCAGCTGGCGTACCGAACTCTCCTGACAGCCCGAAAGAGAGCCCGACCATGAATCTCGAAGGTGTCCTTTTCTTCCCCGTGACCCCCTTCGGCCCGGACGGCGAGCTCGCGCCCGGCGTGCTGGCCGACCACATCCGGCGGGGACTCGACCACCGGCCCGGCGGCGTGTTCGCCGCCTGCGGGACCGGCGAGTTCACCGCGCTGTCGGAGGCCGAGCACGCCCGGGTCGTCCGGGTGGCGACGGAGACGGTCGCCGGGACCGTCCCGGTGTTCGCCGGTGCGGGCGGGCCGATCGGCGCGGCGCTCGCCCAGGCGCGGGCCGCCCGCGAGGCGGGCGCCGACGGGCTGCTGCTCATGCCGCCCTACCTCGCCCAGGGACCCGGCTTCCCCGAGTACGTACGGGCGATCGCCGCCGAGCTCCCGGTGATCATCTACCAGCGCGGGCCGATCGCGCTCGAACCGGAGGCGGCGGTCGCGCTGGCCGGGATCCCCGGCGTCATCGGGCTGAAGGACGGCCTCGGCGACATCGATCGGATGCAGCGGATCGTGCTGGCCGTCCGGGAGGCCCACCCGGACTTCCTGTTCTTCAACGGGCTGCCGACCGCCGAGCTGACCCAGCCCGCGTACCGGGCCCTGGGCGTCGGCCTGTACTCCAGCGCGGTGTTCTGCTTCGCGCCCGAGATCGCCAACGCCTACCTGGGCGGCGACGAGCGGCTGCTCACCGAGTTCTACGCGCCGCTGGTGCGGCTGCGCTCCAAGGTGCCGGGCTACGCGGTGTCGCTGGTCAAGGCGGGGGTACGGCTGCGCGGCCTGGACGCCGGCGCGGTCCGGCCGCCGCTGGTCCCGGTCGCCCCCGAGCACGAGGCCGAGCTCGAGGCGCTGATCAAGTCTGGACTCGCCCTGGTAGCGCCATGATCAAGGATTTGGCGGTCACGCTGCGCTCGGTGCCCCTGACCCGTCCCTGGGGCGCGGACGTGCCCTTCAACCACGCGCTGCTCGTCACGGTCACGCTGGACGACGGGCGGCGCGGCACCGGGGCGGCGTGGACGCCGCAGATCGGGGCCCAGGCGATCAAGGCCCTGCTGGAGCACGACGTCCGCGACGCGGTGATCGGCCTGCCGGCGCATCCGGAGCTCGTCTGGGACCGGCTGTCGGCCCACCTCGGCGAGGCCGGGCGGTCCGGGATCGTGCCGATCGCCCTGGCCGGGGTGGATCTCGCGCTGTGGGACCTGCGCTGCGGCGAGCGCCCGCTGGTCGAGGTCCTCGGCGCGCGGCGCGAGAGCGTCCCCGTCTACGGCAGCGGGGTGAACCTCCACTACTCGCTGGAGGAACTCCGGGCGCAGGCCGAACGATGGGTCGCCACCGGATACACCGCGGTCAAGATCAAGGTCGGCCGCCCCTCGCTCGCCGAGGACGTCGAGCGGGTGGCGGCGGTCCGCGAGGTGATCGGCCCCGACCGGCTGCTGATGATCGACGCCAACCAGCGCTGGGACCTGCACCGGGCCAGGACCGCGCTGCGGGCCCTGGAGAGGTACGACCTGTTCTGGATCGAGGAGCCGCTGCCCGCCGACGATCTGGCCGCCCAGGTGGAGCTGCGGCGGAGCGTCGGCGTCCCGGTCGCGGTCGGCGAGAACGTCGCCACCGTCCACGGGTTCCGCGACCTGCTCACCGGGGGCGCCTGCGACGTCGTCCAGCCGAACCTGGTGCGCGTCGGCGGGATCACGCCGTTCCTGCGGATCGCCGGGCTCGCCCGCGCCTTCGGTGTCCCGGTCTACCCGCATCTGCTCACCGAGCTGTCGGGCCAGCTCGCCCTCGCGCTGCACCATCCCGCGATGGTGGAGATGGTGGAGGACGCCGCGCTGACCGACCTCGGGCTGCTCGCCCCGCCCTTCCCCGTGGAGATCGCCGGGCCGGAGCTGCGCGCGACCGGAGCACCGACGAGGTGGGCGCCGTGAAGCCGGTGCGCGTGGTGGTCGCCGGGATCCACGGCCACGGACGGAACCATGTGGAGAACGTCCGGCGGCTCGCCGCGACCGGCCGGGCCGAGCTCGCCGGGGTCTGCGACACCCGCCCGGCGCCCGGCCTCGGCGTGCCGTGGTCGTCGGACCTGCCGTCGCTGATCGCCGAGACGGGGGCGGAGGTCGCGGTGATCGCGACGCCGATCCACACCCACGCCCCGCTCACGGTCGCCGCCCTGCGGGCCGGGGCGCACGTGCTGCTGGAGAAGCCGCCCGCGCCGTCGGTGGAGGAGTTCGAGCGGATCTCCGCCGTCGTGGCCGAGACGGGGCTGGCCTGCCAGGTCGGCTTCCAGTCGCTCGGCTCTGCCGCCGTCCCCGCCGCGGCCGGGATGCTGGGCGAGCCGATCCGCGGCATCGGCGTCGCCGGGACCTGGACGCGCCCGTTCACCTACTACTCGCGCGCCCCCTGGGCCGGGCACCGCCGGCTGGACGGCGTGGACGTCATGGACGGCGCGCTGACCAACCCGTTCGCGCACGCGGTGGCCACCGCGCTCGCCGTCGCCGAGGCCGACGCGGTCTCCTCGGTCGAGGGGATCGAGCTGGAGCTGTACCGGGCCAACGCGATCTCCTCCGACGACACCTCCAGCGCGCGGCTCCGCCTCGCCGACGGAACCGTCATCGCGATCACCGTGAGCCTCTGCGGCGACCGCCGTACCGAGCCCTACCTGCACCTGCACGGCGAGACGCGCTCCGCCCTGCTCTTCTACACCCTGGACGAGATCGAGGTGGACGGCGTCCGCACCGGCTTCGACCGGGTCGACCTCCTCGGCAACCTCCTGGCGCACGTCAGGGAGGGCGAGGAGTTGCTGGTGCCGCTGGAGCGGACCGGCGGCTTCACCCGGCTGCTCGACGAGATCCGGCGCGCGCCCGACCCGCTGTTCGTCGACGGCTCCCGCGTGGAAGCGTCCCGGCTGGTGCTGCCGGGCATCGACGGCCTGGCCGTGCGCGCGGCGGCGGAGCTGAAGACCCTCTCGGAGGTCGGTTTCCCCGGCGGTCTCGGCTCCCGTCCGGCCACCCGGCCGGAGCCGATGCCGCAGACGGCGCCGGAGCCGATGCCGGAGACGGTGCCGCGAGGACCGCGTCACCCCACCGACGTCGCCAACGCCGCCGACGCCTTCGATACCGCTGACGCCTCCGAACCGGGCGGCCCTCCGCCGGCCACCTGGCCGGAGACGGTGCTGCGCGTCGGCTCGCGGGAGGTCGCGACCTACGTCCAGCGGGGCGACCTGCGGGCGACCGACGCACCCCGGCCCCACCTGCATCCGGTCCGTACCCTCGGCGGGACGGTCGTGACCGAGACCCAGCCCGACGACCACGTGCACCATTTCGGCGCGGGCGTGGCGATCGCGGACGTCAACGGGGTCAACTTCTGGGGCGGCTCCACCTACGTGCCCGGCACCGGGCCGAGGATCCTCCCCAACCACGGGCGG
Organism: Streptosporangium sp. NPDC002524; assembly: GCF_040295985.1. Taxonomy (NCBI): domain Bacteria; kingdom Bacillati; phylum Actinomycetota; class Actinomycetes; order Streptosporangiales; family Streptosporangiaceae; genus Streptosporangium; species Streptosporangium sp. NPDC002524. The sequence continues at coordinate 40,753 of NZ_JBEOWK010000032.1, forward strand.
CAGCGTCGGCGTTCGCTGCGCCCCGTGGACGGCGGCTTCGCCGAGCGCCTTGACTGGACCGGGCCGGACGGCGCCGTCCTCGCCGCCGAGGAGCGGACCCTCACGGCCCGCGCCCTGCCCGGCGCCTGGGCGCTGGATGTCGCCTTCACCCTGCACAACCGGACCGGCGAGCCGCTGTCGATCCAGAGCTCGGCCTGCAAGGGCCGGACCGGCGCCGGCTACGGCGGGTTCTTCTGGCGCGCGCCCAAGGACTCCCCCGGCCTGGACGTCTTCGCCGCCGGCGCCTCCGGCGAGCGGGCCGTGCACGGGACCCTCTCGCCCTGGCTCGCGCTCACCTCCGACGACTGGAGCCTGCTGTTCGTGCAGACCGTCGGGCTCGACCCGTGGTTCGTCCGCGTCGACGAGTACCCGGGCGTCGGACCGGCCCTGGCCTGGGAGGTGCCGCTGACCGTCCCCGACCGGCTGGACCGCGCGATCACCGTCGTGGTCGCCGACGGGCGGCTCACCACCGGACGCGCCGCCGCCCTCGCCGCGGAGCTCGCCGTCCCCTGAGGACCTCCGCTGTGGGGCGCCCCGGCGGGACGGCGCCCCACAGCGGACCGTGACGGCGGGGAACGCGTCCGGCCGTACGGACTCGCGAACAACGTAACCTCCGAGCCGATCCGGATCCCGTCGATCGAGGGGTCACCCAGGATGCTATAAATAATGACTGTTCATTATTTAATGGGGAGGGTTCATGGCGGGGCGACCGCGCACGATCAGCGAGGAGCGCATCATGGCCGCGCTCGCCGCGGCGGTCGGACGGGTGGGACCGGGCCGGCTGACGCTCGCCGACGTCGCCCGGGAGGCCGGGGTCTCGACGGGCGTGCTCGTCGGGCGGTACGGCAGCAAGCGCGACCTGCTGCTCGGATTCGTCCGGTGGGGGCTGGCGGAGAAGGCGTTCGTCCAGCGGATGCGGACCGCGTTCGAGTCCGCCGCCGATCCGGTGGAGGGGCTGATCCGGGCGGTGGTGCGCGGCGCCGGACCCGACGTCGAGCCGGAGGAGTTCGCCAACCACCTGGCGTTCCTGCACCTGGAGCTGGCCGACCCCGAGTTCCGCGGGCTCCTGGGCGAGCACGACGCGGCGGTCCGCGCCGAGCTCGCCGCCTACCTGAGGTCGGCCGTGGTGAGCGGGCACGTGGTGACGGACGCCGACGTGGAGGCGCTCGCCGCCGCCGTCGACTCCATCCGCAACGGCACCCAGCTCACCTGGGCGATGACCAGGTCGGAGCCGCTGGCCGAGGCGCTCCGCCGGGACCTGAGCACGCTGCTCACCCCCTACAGGCGCGACGAGGAGGACCGGTGACGGACGAATCAGTGACAGACCAGCCGACGACGGACAAGCCAATGACAGACAAACCAGTGACGGACAGGCCGCTGGCGGGGCGGGTCGCCCTCGTGAGCGGGGCCACCCGCGGCGGAGGCCGGGGAATAGCCGTCCAGCTCGGCGCGGCCGGCGCGACCGTCTACGTCACCGGCCGCAGCACGACGGCGGCGAGATCGCCGATGAACCGCCCCGAGACCATCGAGGAGACCGCCGCCCTGGTGACCGCCGCCGGCGGTCACGGCATCGCCGTCCCCACCGACCACCTGGACGTCGACCAGGTCCGCGAGCTGGTGGCGCGGATCGGCCGCGAGCAGGACGGCAGGCTCGACATCCTGGTCAACAACGTCTGGGGCGGGGACCCGCTGACGGTGTGGGACAAGCCGCTGTGGGAGCAGCCCCTCGAGGGCGGCCTGCAGCTGCAGCGGCAGGCGGTGCACACGCACATCATCACCAGCTGGCACGCGCTGCCGCTGATGGTGGCCCGCCGCCGCGGCCTGGTCGTGGAGGTCACCGACGGCACCGACGAGCAGGACTACCGGGGCACCTTCTTCTACGACCTCGCCAAGTCGAGTGTCATCCGGATGGCGCGGGCGCAGGCGGGCGACCTGCGGCCGCACGGCGTCACCGCCCTCGCGATCACGCCCGGCTTCCTGCGGTCGGAGGCAATGCTCGACCACTTCGGCGTCACCGAGGCCACCTGGCGCGACGGCATCGAGCAGGATCCCTACTTCGCCCTGTCGGAGACGCCCGTCTACCTCGGCCGCGCGGTGGCCGCGCTCGCCGCCGACCCGAAGGTGGACCGCTGGAGCGGGCGGTCGCTGTCGACCTGGCAGCTGGTCAAGGAGTACGGCTTCACCGACGCCGACGGCTCCCGGCCCGACTGGGGCGGCTACTACGCCGCGACCCAGCGCCACGGCGACGGCGTCGGGGGTGTCGCCCCGGAGGACTACCGATGACCTCCGGATCGAACCGGCTGCTGCTGGGGGTGCTCGGCGCGGCCCAGTTCACGCTGATCATCGACACCGTCGTGGTCGTCGTCGCGCTGCCGTCGATCCAGGCCGAGTTCGGTCTGGACACGACGACGAGCCAGTGGGCGGTCGGCCGCTCCGGGGCAGTGGCCGGGGCGGGCCGCGGCGGCCCACCCTCCGCCCGGCCCCGGCCCCGAACCGCGTGCCCGCGCCCGCGCTTGGCGAAAGGGGGAACGCCGAGCCGGAGCGGCCCTCCCCCGCCGTGGTCCCGAACCGCACGCCCCCGCCCGTCGCGTACGCCGTCCCGGCCGCTATCCGGGCGGGGGGTAGAGGTCGAACCCGTACAGGCCCTGGTCGCCGCCCGCGGCGAGGGCGAAGCCGCTGGGGAACCAGGCGAGGCAGTTGAGGCCCGCCTCGACCCGGGCCCCGGCGGCGGACGACTCGCCGTACCTGTCCCACACCCGGATGGTGCCGTCGTCGGAGCACGTGGCGAGCAGGTTGCTGTCCGGGGAGATCGCCACGCCGCGGATCCTGCCCTCGCCGCCGGACAGCCTCGCCCGCTCCCTGCCGCCCGCCGACCAGACGCGGGCGCTCCCGTCGTCGAAGCAGGCGGCCAGCCAGGTGCCGTCGGGGGCGATCGTCACCCCCCGGGCCGGTCCCGGGCACCCCTTGAGCGAGGCCCGCGCCTCCCCGTCGGCTCCCCACAGGCCGGCCGTCCCGTTGGCGGAGAAGATGGCGAACCATCTGCCGTTCGGCGCCACGGTGATCTCGCCGATGTCCTCCACCCTGTTCCTCAGGGTGGCGTACCTGCGGCCGTCCGGTTTCCAGAGCTGGATCTTCCCGTAGATGGACAGGGTCGCGAGCCAGCCGCCGTCCGGGGAGATGAGGAGGTGGGCCGTCGCCCTCACGTTCGCGACCAGGACGGCGCGCTCGGTGCCGTCGGCCCACCACACGCGGGCGGTGCCGTCTTCCGAGCAGGTGGCGAGCCAGCTACTGTCGGGGGCGATCACCACCTCGCGCACCGGCCCGGTGTGACCGGCCAGCACCGCCCTCCTGCTGCCGCCCGCGCCCCACAGCCGTACGGTCCGGTCGGCCGACCAGGTGGCGAGCCAGGTGCTGTCGGGGGCGATCGCCACCCCGCGCAGGCGGCCCGCGTGTCCCGTCGGGATGGCCCGCCTGCGGCCACCGGCGCCGCGTATCCGGACGACGTGGTCGGCCGACCAGACGGCGAGCCACGTCTTGTCCGGTGAGACCGCGCCCCGGTGGCCGTTCTCCAGGGGAACGGTGAGGGTCGCCCCTTCTATCCTGTCCTCGTTCCAGAGTTTCACCGACCCGTCGCCGGAGTGCGTGGCGATCCAGCTTCCCTCGGGGGAGATCGTCACCTGGCGCACCGTCCCGGTCCGGCCCCTGCGGCTCTGCCGCGCGGCGCGCTCCGACTGCCAGATCCGGATCGTCCCCTCGTCGGAGCAGGCGGCGAGCCAGCTGCTGTCGGGCGCGATCACGACCTGACGGACCTCCCCCGCGTGACCCGTCAGAGCGGCCCGCTCGGCACCGTCGGCCTCCCACAACCGCACACTCCGCTCACCGGAAAGCGTCGCCAGCCAGCTCCCGTCCGGCGCGATCACGACCTGACGGACCTCCCCCGCGTGACCCGCCAGGACGGCCCGCTGCCTGCCGTCGGCCTCCCACAGGCGCACCGGGCCGGTGGACGCCCAGGTGGCCAGCCACGAACCGTCGGGCGAGATCCGCATCCCCGGTGTCGTCCCGGTGTGTCCCGTCAGGACGGCCCGCTCGACGCCGTCGACTCCCCACAGGCGCACGCTCCCGTCTCTCGAGAGGGTCGCCAGCCAGGAGGCGTCGGGTGAGACGGCTATTCTGGAGACCTTGCGGATCGGCCTGTTCCTGCCGGAGACCTTCTCGTCCTCCTGGCTCCAGCCGCGCATCCTCAGGACGTCCTTCAGGCTTCGCGACTTGGTCCTCACCCTGACCCGGCTCCTGAGGACCAGCCGTCTCCCCCCGTCGGGGCGCCAGAGAACGGCCCCTCCTGTCGCGGAGAGGGTCGCCAGCCACGAGCCGTCCGGCGCGGCCACCATCCCGGCGAGCTTCCCCATCCCGTTGCGCAGGACGGCGCGCCTGCTGCCGTCGGGATTCCAGAGGCGGCCCTTCCCGCTCGCGGAGAGGGTCGCCAGCCACGAGCCGTCGGACGCGGCCACCGTCCTGACAAGCCTTCCCGTCCCGGTGCGCAGGACGGCCTTCTCGGTGCCGCCGATCCCCCATATCTGCACCCTCCTGCTCCCGGAACGGGTCACCAGCCACGAACCGTCAGGGGCGACGACGACCTCGTGGACCCGCCTGCCGTGGGTGGCCAGCGTGGTCCGGGTGGTGCCGTCGGCCTTCCAGACCTGCGCGCCGCCGTCGCGGGCGTGCACGACGAACCGTGATCCGTCCGGAGTGACCGACACCTCCTCCAGCCGTCGCGTCGCCGAGGTCAGGGTCCGCAGGAGGCAGGTGGCTCCGTCGTCGGGCAGCGGCCAGCGGGCCCTCAGGAAGGTGGTCTCGTTCTCCTGGCTGTAGCGCTCGACCGACGCGCGCATCGGCGGGAACGCGTAGAGGCGGGCCAGCAGGTTCGCCGTGGAGACGGCGTCCGACTCGAAGGGGGTGAGCAGGTGGGCGCTGCGGGAGATCAACCGGCGGACCCCGGCGACGGAACGGGAGGTCGACAGCGCCAGGTCCGACTCCGCCGCGGCCACCCCGAACGCGCGTACGCGGGCGACGAACCACCGCACGTCGTGCAGGAGCGACTCCAGCTCCCGGTATCTCCTCGCCTCGGAGAGGTGGAACAGCAGGTGGTCCCAGAGGTAGGGAACGGTCTTGGGCAGCCTCCACCATTCGGCGTCCGCCGTGAGGTCGTCGTCGGGTATCAGGCTCCTCGCCTCGTCGAGGAAATCGCGGTTGGCGGCCTCGGCGCGCTCTTTCCCCAGGCCGCCCTCAGAGCGGACGGCGGAACGGACGACGTCGTGGATCGTGATCGACGGCGTCGTTCCCTTCGCGTGGCGCCTGCCGACCAGCGAGAGGTCCTGCAGCCTTCCGCAGAGCCGCTCGGCCTGCTTGGACGTGAGCCCGGCGGTGCCCCGCCAGAGAAGCTCGACAACGGTGAGCGGGATCTCGGTGTCCTCGGGGAAGACGCCCAGCTCCAGGAAGCGGGCACGGTCGAACGCGCCGAGCGCCTCGAGGCTGTGCTCGACGGTGGCGAGCACCGCGGTCTCCCGCTGGGCGGCGACGGTGACGTCCAGGACGGCGGGGACCGTACGGCCGAGCCGCTCGGCCGCCCGGCGCGCGGCGACGTCGGCGTTCGTCCCCGTGCCGTGCTCGTCGCGCAGCCGCGCGTTGACGAGGGACAGCAGCAGCGGCCATCTCCCCGTCAGGCCGACCAGGTCGCTGACGACCCCGGGGTTCATCGGCGGCAGCCCCCGGCTCAGCACCTGGACGGCCACCCGCGGCGCCATCTCGTCGACGATCATCGCGATCGCCTTCGACGGCAGCGCCCGGGGCAGCCGGGTCGTCACCAGCACCCGGGACCTCACGGCCGCGGACAGGAAGGGGCGCAGCTGCTTGAGGCTCCACACGTCGTCGACCACGAGCAGCACGCGGCCCCGCTCCGCCAGGGCCTCGGCCATCCGGTGACCGGCCTGCTCGGGGCTGGAGAACTCCGGCCGGACGCCCAGCACGGCCTCGGTGACGTCGTTGGCGAGCGCCGCGATGTCGGCACCGGCGCGGTCGCGGCCCACGGTGACCCAGACGACACCGCCGCCGAACCTTTTGCGCACCTCGTCGCTGTGACACGCCTCCAGCGCCAGGGAGGTCTTGCCGAACCCGCCCGCCCCGGCGAGACCGGTGGTCAGCCCGACCGTGCCGGAGCCCCTCATCGTCAGGGTGGAGACGACGTCGTCCAGCTCGGTCCTGCGCACCCAGCCCGGCTGCCGGTCCGGCACCAGGAAGAGCCCGCCGCGCGTGCGCGACGCCCTCAGTTTCGGCGTCATCCATGCCAGCAGGACGACAAGGGAGGCGGTTAATCCGAAAATCGCGACCCATTCGATCCGGTGCTCGACGACCGTGTCCGGAAGATATTCCTCGACCATTCGCACCGGAAGTCCGACCAGGATTCCTAAAACCACCAGAATCGCCGTGGCGACATCTGTGATTCTTTTTGTGCGACGAGCCACCGCCCACCCCTACAGTGCCGACCCCTGCCCCGACGGGCGCCGGGAACCCTGGAGGCACGATATCTGTTCCCCATTGCCTTTGAGTTGAATCACCGAGGTTCCGGCAATTAAAGCGCAGGCGAAAAGCCGTGTTGCACACTTTGAGCTGCTATGTCCACGAGGTCACACCCGCCATTCCGGCTCCCATTCAACGGAGATCCTTTTCCGTGACGTCGCGGTCGCCCATGGTGACCTCTCTCGTACTGTTCGGGAGCCTGGTCGACGGGGGTCGCGGGGGGTAGACCGGCAAGGGCCGCGGGGGGCGAGCATGCAGGGTTCGCGGGTTCACGGGTTCACGGGTTCGCGGGGAGGGACTGGCCCGGCAAGGGGTCAAGGGGAGAGACGGGACGGGAAGGCGCGGGAACGGCGAAACCGCTCCCGCGCCCATCGGGCCGGAGACGGCGGGGAACACCGTCTGGCCACGAAGGGCGCGGGAGCGGTTCAGGTCTTGCGGGGTCCGGGCCTTCGCGATCAGGTCTGACCGTGAGGTCGCGGGTCTTCGGTGGGTCGCGGATCGGCCTGGACTAGCGCTGCAGGTCGACGCAGGAGTAGAAGGCGTTGGCGGTGTCGGCGATGTTCCAGACGGCGAGGACCTTCAGGCGACCGGTCCTGCCTCCCAGGTTCACGTTGTGCGAGACGGTGGCGCCGGGCTGCCTGCCGCCGTCGTTGAACACCGCGATCCGGGTGTTGCCGATGAAGTACTCCCACGTGCTGGTGGCGTGGCGGGCGGTCAGCACCCAGTTGAAGGTGACCGAGTTGCCCACGCTCGTCGCCGGCCAGGGCTTGCTCTCGTTGCTGAGCTGCGAGAACCGGCCGACGTTGCCGTGGCAGTTCTTCAGGCCCTTGGGGCCTTCCACGCTCTGGGGCTCGTAGATGATGTCGCCGCAGCCGGTGACCCTGCCCTGGGCGCACATGGCCTGACGGCTCGGCGGAGACGAGATGTAGCCGTGCGCGTTGGCCGGTGAGGCGATGAACACGGTCGAGGCGATGGCGGTGATCGCCATCGCGAGGAAGGTGACCGTTCTGCGCATATCCTGCTCCTTCGCTGGGGGGTTGACTCGAATATAAAAGAAAGTTTCCTAACAGTAAACATTCGAGTCACGGAAGATTCGGGATCGGGTCAGACGCGCGGGGGCACGCCGCCCCCGATCCGGGAGCGGACACCGAGGGGTACGAGGACAACGTGGAGGTCATCGCGGCAGTCGGAGACGCGCTCCCCGACAGGCGTCGCGGTCACCGGATGGACATCGAGGACGCCGAGATGATCTCGTTGACCCTTGAACGAGCCTGCCGTACTCGGGATGGGCGAGAACGAGTGTCGCGCGGGCGATGTCACCGACGCCCTGTCAGCCGAGCCGCCCTGACGCCGCGGAAGCCTGGCCTGTTCTCACCGATGTCACCCCGGAGCGGCGAACACCTCGATCGTTGTCGCCGACGAGACCCTGTCGGCCGAGCCACCTCTCGACCGTCCGCGTGAAGGATGGTTTCGCGGAGTGCGTCCGGCGAGGTCGGCTCGCCGGCGTCGGGGTGTCCGTCGGGACGGCGCTTCGTGGTGCTCGGACGCCACGAAGCGCGTTCTCGTCATTGACCGGAGTCGCCCGCCGTTGTCCCACTGGCCCGCGACGAAGGTTTCACCCCCTCCGGCTGGACCCACGCGCGAAATCCGCCCCCTTGTTTGACGGCTTCACTTTCCCGCGCTTCTCATAACGCGCGATCCCGTGTTGAAATGTCAGCGGCGACAATCGCCGACCTTGTTTCGGAGACACAACCCGGACCGCGATCGGCCGCGTACCGTTTTCCCGGTGACATGTGCCGATTCACGATGTCGGCCCCGCTTTCGCCGACGACGGCCGCCGAGTCCGAGAACGGACGGCGAAGGTTCGACGGCTGATTCGATGCCGCCGGACGGATCGTCACCGCGTTCCGAGCGAACCACGGCACCCGGCCCAACCCGGTCGAACCCAGCGCAGCGCACGAGCCTGATGGCCGGGGTGCCGTGGCGACCCCGGCCATCAGGCCGTCATGGGTGGTGCGGCGTCAGGACTGGCTCGCGAGGGTCCACCTCTGGTTGTTGCCGCCGTGGCAGCTGTAGAGCTGGACCAGGGTGCCGTTGGCGGTGCCGTTACCGGCGGCGTCCAGGCACAGTCCGGACTGCACGCCGGTGATGGTGCCGTTGGTGTTGACGCGCCACTTCTGGTTGTCGCCACCCCAGCAGCTGTAAATCTGGACCTTGACCCCATTGCCGGTACCGGCGGCGTCCAGGCACTTGTTGCCGTAGACACGCAGCTCCTGCGCGGAGGTAAGGGCCCACTGCTGGTTGGAGTTGGTGTGGCAGTCCCAGATCTGCAGCTGGGTGCCGTCGGTCGTCGAGGCGTTCGGCACGTCCACGCAGCGGCCGGAACCGACGTTCCTGAGCTGCCCGTTCCCGGAGGGGACCGTCGGGGTCGGGGTGGGCGTCGGGTCGGGATCGGGGTTGGGGTCGGCGGCGTTGAGGGCGTTCAGGACCGAGGTGTAGGCGGCCTTCTTGTTGCCGCCGCTGTCGAACAACAGCGGGCTGGTGTTGGCGCCGAGCCAGGAGTCACTGTCACGCACGCCCCACACGGTGATGCCGGTGCAGCGGGCCACGGCCAGGCAGTCGTTGGTCACCGCGGCGTAGGTCTGGGCCGAGCCGCCCTGGATGTCCAGCTCGGTGATCTGCACGTCCACCCCCAGAGCGGCGAAGCTGGAGATCGTGGTGCGGTAGTTGCTGTTGTAGGCGCTTTGGCTGTTGAAATGCGACTGCAGCCCCACGCAGTCGATCGGCACGCCCCGGGACTTGAAGTCGCGGACCATGTTGTAGACGCCCTGGGTCTTGGCCCAGCTCCAGTTGTCGATGTTGTAGTCGTTGTAGCACAGCTTGGCGGCCGGGTCGGCGGCCCGCGCGGTGCGGAAGGCGACCTCGATCCAGTCGTTGCCGGTCCGCTGCAGGTTGGAGTCACGCCGGCCACCGGAGTTGCCGTCGGCGAACGCCTCGTTCACGACGTCCCACGCGTAGATCTTGCCCTTGTAATGGCCCATCACGCCGTTGATGTGGTCGATCATCGCCTGACGCAGGCTGCTGCCCGACAACGACTGCATCCAGCCCGGCTGCTGGGAGTGCCAGGCCAGGGTGTGCCCCCGCACCCGCTTGCCGTTCTGCACCGCCCAGTTGTAGACCCGGTCGCCGTTGGTGAAGTTGAACTGCCCCCGGTTCGGCTCGGTGGCGTCGATCTTCATCTCGTTCTCGGCCGTGATCATGTCGAACTCGCGGTTCGCGATCGTGGTGTACTGCGAATCACCGAGCTTGCCCGCGGCGATCGCGGTGCCGAAGTATCGCCCGCTCTGCTGGGCCGCCGCGGCGAGTGTGGACGCGGCCGCGTCGGCCGGACCCGTCGTCGCCACCAGTGCCGTGGCCGCGCCGAGGACGCCGAGCGCGCCGACGACCATCGCCCGGCGCAGGCGAGTTCGGAGCAGGGGTATGACGATTGCGCCCATTTCTGAGCCTCCATAACTCCATCAGGGGTGAAGGGAAATGCGGGGACGTTCCTACGGACTCGACACCGCGCCTGCCCTCGGGCGCACACCACCAAGGCGTCAAGGACGCGGTCCTCCGCCGAATCACCCGGCAGGGGGACCGCCTCGAAGACTCAGTGTGGAAACATGCCCGAAACTTGTCAAGACAGATACGAAACTTTCGGCCACCACATTCGTCTCCGGCGCTTAACAGCTCGCACGAAGCGGAATCGGCATTCCGAAAATCCCGCCGTGGCCCACTTCACGCCGAGGACGTGCGTGAACGTTTCATCGCGAGTTCTCGCCGATTCGCAGAGCTGTCGCGATAAGACCAGGTGGATCCATGATCAGCCTCGTACTACCGACGCGAAGGCGTCTTCCGGTCCTTGACAGCGGCTTCACTTCTCGTGTGTGATCCGCACCATCACCACCACCTCCACCACTCGGACAGAGAGGGGCCCGACGAAAACCGGCGCTCGATGTGAGCGCTAACAAATACGGCACTCCACAGGCCAGGATCGCCCTGATCACAAGAAGCACCCTCTACTGGCCCGGTTCGCCGCCTGAAGTTTCGGCAATATGACGCAACACTCGCTGTCCAGCGACAGCCCCGGGTGAACCCGGGCACAGACCATGTCCGGCAGGAGGTATGCCTGGATGAATCGGCCGAGCGGGCCGGGCCGCAGAATCACCGGCTCCCGGCCGATCGGGGGCGTGCGGGCAGGGCCGACCGGGGGCGTGCGGGCGGGCCGGACACCGCTGGGCCGTCAACCGGCACCGCTCACGGACGGCGGGGTGCGGGAGGATCTCGGCTCATCGCCCTCCGGCCCACCGCGCTACCGGTCACGGGGCACGGGGCACGGGGCACGGCGAAGCGTCCCGCGGCGCCGAGCCGGTCACCGATTCCGACGTACGGCGCGATCGGAGGGTGTCGAGGTCGTTCGTCACACATCGAACCTCGACACCCTTCGTCACGCACCGATCCTCAACACCCCTCGTCACGCACCGATCCTCGACCCCCCTCGTCGCCGTCGTCCCGGCGTCGCGGGCCGGTCCGCCCGCGACGCGCGACCCGGATGGGCGAGGTCCGGCCCAGATGGGCGAGGTCCGGCCCGGATGGGTGAGGTCCGGCTCGTCACCCACGCGCCCGGCGAGCTGGCTCATCCCGTCGCCGGCGCAGCCGTACTCGCTCCCAGCTCCAGGACCTGCTCGTCTAGACCGTTTCCGCGCGGACGCGCAGAGCCGCCTGGACCATGTTCCTGAGGCTGGCCTCCGTCTCCGGGTAACCGCGGGTCTTCAGGCCGCAGTCGGGATTGACCCAGAGCAGGGCCGGATCCACCGTGGCCGCGGCCGTACGCAGAGCTGTCTCGATCTCCCCGGTCGAGGGCACCCTGGGCGAGTGGATGTCCCACACCCCGGGCCCGATGCCGCGCGTGTAGCCGAAGTCGCGCAGGTCGTCCAGGAGCTCCATCCGGGAACGGGCCGCCTCGACGCTGGTCACGTCGGCGTCCAGGTCGCCGATCGCGCCGATGATCTCCCCGAACTCCGAGTAGCACATGTGGGTGTGGATCTGCGTGCTGTCGGCCACCCCGCTGGTGGCGAGCCGGAACGCCGCGACCGCCCACTCCAGGTAGGCCTCGCGGTCGGCCCGCCGCGGCGGCAGCAGCTCGCGCAGCGCGGGCTCGTCGACCTGGATGATCCTGATGCCCGCCGCCTCCAGATCGCGGGTCTCGTCGCGCAGCGCCAGCGCCACCTGCCTGGCGGTCTCGCCCAGCGGCTGGTCGTCGCGGACGAAGGACCAGGCCAGCATGGTCACCGGGCCGGTGAGCATGCCCTTGACCGGCTTCTTCGTCCGCGACTGCGCGTAGGAGGCCCAGCGCACCGTCATCGGCTCGGGACGGGAGACGTCGCCGAACAGGATCGGCGGGCGGACGTAGCGGCTGCCGTACGACTGCACCCAGCCGTGCTCGGTGGCGGCGTAGCCCTCCAGCATCTCGGCGAAGTACTGGACCATGTCGTTGCGCTCGGGCTCCCCGTGCACCAGCACGTCCAGGCCGATCTCCTCCTGGAGCGCGATGACGCGGTCGATCTCGGCCTCCATCCTGCGCTCGTACCCGGCCCTGTCGATCTCGCCCGAGCGCACGGCGGCGCGGGCCTGGCGCACCTCGCCGGTCTGCGGGAAGGAGCCGATGGTGGTGGTGGCCAGCGGCGGCAGGCCCAGGTCGGCGTTCTGCACGGCGAGCCGCTCGGCGTGCGGGGCGCGCGGGGTGCCCTCGCCCAGGGCGTCCAGCCGGGCTCGCACCCGGGGGTTGAGGAACCGCTCGACGCTCCGCTCCCCCGCGACGACCTCCTCGCCGTTCAGCGCCCTGCCGATCCGTACGACCTCGTCGACCTTCTGCCTGGCGAAGGCGAGCCGCTCGCGCAGCCGCGGGTCCAGCGAGGTCTCGGCGTCCAGGTCGAGCGGGACGTGCAGCAGCGAGCAGGAGGTGCTCACCACCAGCCGGTCGCTCAGGCCGAGCAGCGCGGCGCAGGTCGCCAGCGCCTTCGCGGTGTCGGTACGCCAGACGTTGCGGCCGTCGACGACCCCGGCGACGAGGGTCTTGCCGGGCAGCCCCCCGGCGGCGGCCAGCGCCTCCAGGTTGCCGGGCGCCGAGACGAAGTCCAGGCCGACGGCCTCGACCGGGCTGCGGGCCAGGATCTCCAGCGCGGGCCCGATCTCGCCGAAGTAGGTGGCCACCATCAGCCGGGGGCGGCTGCTCAGCTCACCCAGCCGCACGTAGGCCCGGCGCAGCGCGGCCAGCTCCTCGTCCGTACGGTCGGCGGCGAGCACCGGCTCGTCCAGCTGCACCTCGGCCACCCCCGCCGCGGCGAGCCGTTCCAGCAGCTCGGCGTACGTCTCCAGCAGGCCGTCCAGCAGCCGCAGCGGCTCGAAGCCCGGCTCGGTGGACTTGGCCAGCAGCAGGAACGACAGCGGCCCGACCAGCACCGGCCGGGTCTCGACCCCCAGCCGCCGCGCCTCGGCGTGCTCGGCCAGCGGCTTGCTCCAGTCGAGCCGGAAGCGGGTCTCGGGGCCCAGCTCGGGAACCAGGTAGTGGTAGTTGGTGTCGAACCACTTGGTCATCTCCAGCGGCGCGACCCCCTCGGCGCCCCGGGCCATCGCGAAGTACGGGTCCGCGGCCCCGGCGAACCGCTCGGGCACCGCACCCACCAGCGCGATCGCGTCCAGCACGTGGTCATACAACGAGAACGTGTTGGACGGCACCGCATCCAACCCCGCCCCCGACAACTCCCGCCACACCCCTTGCCGCAACCCGGCGGCCGTCTCCTGCAAGCCGGCGGCGTCGACCCGCCCGGCCCAGTAATCCTCCGTCGCCCGCTTCAACTCGCGACGGCCCCCGATACGCGGGTACCCCAAAACGGTCGTGGTGATCTGACTCATGGCGTCCTTCCCTCGGCTCATGCCATGCCGACCCACAGCCACACGGAAGGAACCCACGGGAAAAACACATCCCAGGCCCTCCCACGAGGCCACGGATCACCGCACACCGGACGGCGCACGAGCGGCTGGCAGGTCTTCGGACTCGCGGGCATCACACACAACCCCTACTGACCGTCGCTTCCCAGATGCACACACACCCAGTGCCGATGACGGCGTTCGTTCCCACTCACCGCTGCGGGGCAGCCCCGGAATCACACCGGGTTCCCTCTTACGACTCCCAACACCGCAACGGTGCCGGGAGAACCAACCGCGCCACGAGCATAACCCGCCCTGCCGAAGAGATCACGATCACCCTGTCCGAGCGACGCTACGCAGGAAGCAGCCACCGACACGGCGCCCCCTTCTGGACCGATCCGGCACGGCAACGCCACCGCTCGTCAGATCGCTAAGGAGCGGACATCTTCATAAAGATCATGGGGGACTGACGAATGAATCGTACGGACTTGATAGGTCTGTTCGGCTATTCAAGTGCCACCCAGTTCGTCACTCAGAAAATGATCACAAAGTCACACCGGAGCGACGCGCCAGAGCATGCAGACCGGAGAGCTTGCCGTGGCGGTCCCGGTGAAGCAGATCGGTGATCACCTGCCGGGGGCCGGTCCGCCGTACCTCGGAAGGGGCGATCTTCTCGGCGACCAGGAGCGCACGCACGGCGCGATCGGTCTTCCCCCAGAGCGTGTAAGCCTCGGCGATGCCCGTGTAATAGCTGGCTCGACGTTCCAGGGTCGGGATCTCTTCCGGAACGATGTCCCTGGCATGCTCGATGGCTGTTCCGGCGTCTCCAAGAACGATGGACACACCGATCTTGTAGGTGGCCACATGGCCCGCGCTGAGCACGAGCTTGGGCGCGTGTCGTGCGGCCTCTTCGGCTTCTTCCAGCATGCCAAGGGCGTTGTCACGGTCTTCCAACCGAGCTGCAGCGATGGCGCCGGTAGACATCAGCGCCCCGTACGACCCCCAAGCAGAGGCAGAGGCGGAAGGCAGTTGCGGGCGCAGTAGTTCCGCCGTGCTCACGGTGATGTCACGGGCCTTGCCGTAGTCCATCGCCCGGTGGAAAAGACTGGCCAGGTCTCGACGTGCTTCCCCTATGGCCTGGAGATCACCGCTGGCGTGCGCGGCCCGCTCGCCCTGATGGGCGGACACCCACGCGTACGGTGAGGCGCTCAGCTTGATCAGCGTGCGGGTCGTCAGGTGGTAGACCTGTGCGGCTGTGGCGAGATCAGCCGGGGCGGACGCGTCGCGGGCAACAGGGATCAGCTCGGCGAGATCACCAGCGAGATCGGCGTAACGGGCGGCGGTGAAGTCTCGCCGGGCACGGGTGACGGCACGGGCGAACGACGCATGCGTGAGGACAGGTCCCGAGGTGGGCTCGTTGGGAATGAGGGCATCACGCAGGCGCGCAACCGCTGCCGCGCTCTGGTCCGGCTGTCCGACTCCATCGGTCAGCCCGACTCCCGCAGCAATCGCCGCGCTCTTGATGAACATGCGTCGCTTCGTTGCCCTACCTCCTGTGCTCGTCTCCAGCATAGGCAACGGGCTTCCATATTGGTTCACCCATGCTTCGACGAGCTTCCCCCCTGCCCCAAGGGCATCGTCGGCGAGTTCGGCCAATACCCGTTCCGGGTTGCGTTTTCCCTGTTCAACGCGGCTGAGATAGCTCTTGGAAAAGTAGGTCACGGCGTGAAGGCCGGATAGCGAAATCTTCCGTTGCTGGCGGTACCGGCGCAATTGTTCCCCGAAGCTCATCGTTGCCTCTTCCTGTTGCCACGTTGCCTCGCTCAGGCAACCCCTCGTTCGGAGAGATACCAATCACACATGCTTCCAAGTGGCTGCACAACAGAACCGGAGATTGGCGCAACGCATAAATGGCGGACCCGCCAGAACGACACCACTCGTTCGGCGGGTCCTTGATCGCACACTGGAGGTGCGACCCATGGACAACTGTAGAGCCGTCCCGCCCGCCGTTGACGAGGCGACGGTGGAGAGCCACGACAAGGCGCTGGCCGTCGTTCAGCGACTTCTCACCGAGCAGGGAATCCGTGCCCACCGCCATCACACGATCAGCCTAGGGTTGTTCGCCAACAGTGAGGCCGCCTGGCCCGACCAGCCGCCGCTTCGGTCGTGGATGGAGCGACACCCGCCCGAGCTGACCGTGAAAGGTCCGCAGGGCTGGCGCATAGCCACGGTGACCATCGGGCCGCGCTCGGGCAGTTACCTGGTCTCCCTACGCGACGGCTCCGGCACCCAGACGGTGAGAAGCGAGCATCCCGAACAGGTGGTTGCCCTGATCGTGGCTGCCCGAGGGGCGTGACCGTGTACGGCTGGGTCATCCTGGGCGACGCGGCCACGAAGCGCGTCAACGGCCAAGAGATCATCATCACTGCCGGGCGATCGGGCAACCTCGGGGCGGCCATCAGGGCTTGGGAGGACAAGGAACGTCACCGAATGGCGTACGAACTGGGAAACCTCGGTCGCTTAGTCAACGACGCATTAGACCGGCTACGGCAGACCAGGGACATCTGACGGCAGCGGGGATAGGTTCCTCTTGCTGTTGGTAGCCATGTCATCCGCTGGCAACCCGACCAGAAGCACAAGGCCGCCAGACCCGAGCATCAGAAGCGGGGCGACAGAAATGTCACTCCCACCATTCGAGCGTTCCTGATGAACACGAGCGGAGCGGCCGGCGCAATCCGAAAGACCCCGGAGGGGCCGCGTAGCGGTTGGGCTAGTGGTCGAAGCGGGCGGCAGTGCGTCCACGGTCGGCGCGGTGTTCGGTGCGGCGGGCGGGCCGGTGCGGCGGGCGGCGAGGTCCGGCCGTCCGCGCCGGGCGGGCGCGGGACGGGACCGGCCTCCAGGACGCATGCCCGGCCCCGATGTCCGCGCGGCGCGGACGGGCGCTCCGCGCCGGACCGCGGCGCGGAGCGCTGACGCTTCAATGACGCAGATGAATCTGCGGCCTCTTCGTCCCGAAGGAATCAAAGTTGAATCGAGGCCGGCGCACGTCGACACGAACGCCTATGAAGGCGGTTCGTGAAGGACAGCCGAAGTTCACCGTTGCCACACGGACGAGATCGGGAAAATCCTGCTTCACAGCGATCTGAAGGCCTTTCACAATTAATGCAAGGCCATTCTAAAGTTGTTCTGATTCACTTGGCAATTGGCCATTGACAACGCGGCCGGTGGCCAAGTCCACCGGGGGGACCTCAAGGGTGGCACGAGCAGGCGTGCGCCTGACGTCCTCCGAACGGCGCCCGCCGGTGACCTGGCTCGCGCCCGACGTGCGGCGGGGGCCTGTCCCCCCTTGTGACAAGCGGCGTAACCGGTTGCCGCGGCGCCCGTCACCGTGGCCGCGACCGTCGACGGCCCGCGCCGGCGTCGAGACGAACCGTTGATTCGACATTCTCGAATTCTCGATGAGGAATCCGTCGATCAGTCAGGAAAGTTTACGAATCGAAACCCTTGACAAAGGGTCTCGCATTTATCAAGGCTGTGATCGGGTACCAAATCGAAGAGGATTCGAGTTATTCGAATGGCAACGACAGGAATGGCGACGACGAGGAAGTCGTCGAGCACGACCAAGGCGTTCGGGCCGCTGGAGACGGTGGCGTCCGCAGGCACGGCTTCACAACCCCCATCGGCCAGGACGTGACGGCCGCCCTGGTCGACGACTCGACCGGAAGCACGCCGACGAGTGCGACTCACGGGTGACGCGTACGTCTCGCACGAACTTCCCGGCACCTGTCGAGTCGGGTGCGACCGCGACGCTCGTGCCCACCGATGGTGGCGGGAAGGAGTTACCGCGCGCGAGCGCGACCGATGAGTGAACCGAACCAGCGCACATCGGCACCCGTGACGGGGACCGCGCCTCACGCGCGGCCCCGAGGCCCGGAGCGGCACGAACGGACGCCTTGCTCAACGAAGAAGGAAACGCAATGAGAGCAACAACTCGCAATCGCAGACGTCGCTCGGCCGTGGCGGCCCTGAGCGTGATCACCCTGGGGGCATCTCTGCTCTTCGCCTCGACGTCGGCCGCCGCGGACGGGCTCGGCGCCTCGACGTCGGCCGCGGACGAGCTCAGCGCCTCGATCATCCTGGGCGAGGTCAACGAGGAGAACGGTCTCCGCCAGATCGAGCAGGGCGACGGCACGACCGCTCCCGTGACGGTCGGCGGGCGGAGCGCACGCAAGACCGTGCAGACCTCGGCACCGGCGCAACACATGTACTTCCAGGTCGACGACGCGGTCGCCTTCGACGGCGCGTTCGTCGCGTGCCTGCAGGTCGAGTACTTCGACGAGGGCGGGGCCACGTTCCGCGTCCAGTACGACTCGACCAGCAGCGCGTACGCCGGGACGGGTTCGGTGAACCGCACCGGGTCGAACACGTGGAAGACGGCGGGCTTCGAGCTGATGGACGCCCGGTTCGCCAACCGCGAGAACGGCGGCGCCGACTTCCGCGTCGAGGCGGGCACGACCGGGGTGACCTTCAACAACGTGAAGTTGACGATCATCCAGAACGACGACGGCGTGACCCCGCCGTGCGCGGCCGCCGATCCCGAGCCGGAACCCACCCCCATCCGCTGGCGGCTCAAGTACGACGAGCCGTTCGAGAAGAAGATCCGCACTGAGGCGAGCCCGTGGGTGCGCGACGACTACAGCGATCCGGTCGACGACTTCAACGACGACAACGGCGACCTCTACCGCCTTCAGCTCGGTCCGAAGTTCGACGCGGCGATGGCGACCATGCGGACCTACCGGCAGGAGACCGAGTTCGGCAAGGACGGCTGGCTCACGGCGTCCCTCTCCACGCGCGAGAGCGGCGGGCGGGTCGACGACAGCTACACCGACACCGCCGAACGTCCGTCGATCAAGACGGAGAAGCTGGAGACCGTGGGCGCCGTCGCCAAGATCAGCGTGCCTCACTACACAGGTGGCGCGATCATCCGCAACACCGAGCCGCTGCCGAAGTACTACCGCATCGAGTACGACCTCAAGACGCTCGACTTCGGCGGCCTGCGCAACGGCTCGCTGTTCTACGACGGCAAGTACAACGGGTACACCCTCGGGGAGTGCAAGACGTTCTACCCCTGGGTCAGCAACCCGAACGACATCGACCCGGCCGACCCCTGCGCCACCCGCTCCGTGCGGGAGGACAGCAACGAGGCGTACAACGCGTTCCACTTCATGTCGATCCTGGACTTCCCGGCGATGCCTCGGAACCTGGCGATGTACCACTGGCACCGCAAGGTGCTCATGGACCAGTTCAGCCCGGCCCCGTCCCGGAACACGAACGGCTACGACGTCTGCAACTCGGCGACCGGTGAGAAGTACCCCTGGGACACGAGCAACCGCACCACGGTGAACATGCTCTACTTCACGGGTTCGCTCGGTCAGTCGCAGACGTTCGTGACGAGCTGCGACCGTCGGCCGGTTTCCGGCGTGCAGAAGTCGGCCGTGGAACTGCAGCCCGAGCTGATGCCCCACAAGGACTACGCGTTCGCCATCGAGCGCACCGAGGCGGGTTACACGCTCGAGGTGAGCGGCGTCTTCAAGAACGTCGGCAAGCAGACCTACCGGTTCACCCGGGGCTTCATCGACGACGACGCCGGCGTGATCGGGGCGAACGTCCCGATCTTCCACTACAACGTGGACGCCGGGGAGTACAACGGCCAGTTCAACACGTCGCACACCGCGCAGGGCGCGTTCGGCTCCAAGACGTGGGACAACCAGTGGCCGGCCGGCTCGGCCTACCCCGACTACTTCGTCATCGGTGAGCCGTACACGAACGTCGGTGAGGGCCAGGCCCGCATCGACAACATCCGGCTGTACGTGCCGAAGAACTAGGCACGGAAAGGTCGCGATCGAACCGACGCGGCCGCGCCCCTGGGATCTCAGCCTCACCCGGGGGCGCGGCCCGCGCTCCGGATTCACATCCGGGAAAGACGCATCCCAGGCGCTCCCACGAGGTCACGGATCACCACACCGGACGGCGCACAGGCGACTGGCAGGTCTCCGGACTCGCAGGCGTCTTACACACTTCCTACTGAGTCGCTTCCCAGATGCACACGCACCCAGTGCCGATGACGGCGTTCGTTCCCACTCACCGCCGCGGGGCAGTCCCGGAATCACACCGGGTTCCCTCTTACGACTCCTGACACGAAGACGACGCCGGGAGAACCAACCGCGCCACGCCCATAACCCGCTTCCCTCGTCTTCGGACGGAGCCACCGCCCGACGGTCGAAGAGGGACGGAGCCTCGCCGAGGCCACCCGACGAAGCGAGGTCGTCCACCGGTATCCCTATCAGAGGGCCGGCTCGTCACTCACCTCGACGTCGGGTCCTGATTCGGCTCTCGTCGCTGTACGCCCGTGTCAGGAGCCTGAGTCGTCCCTGAGGTCGGGCCGGTCGCGCCAGCGCAGCCAGGCCGCGTAAGCGAGTCCCAGGCCGAGGAATGCCGCCAGCAGCAGTCCCTCACCGAGAACGTGCAGGAAGTAGACCGGCGGATTCACGTCGATGACCCACCAGGCGTCGATCGCGGAGTAGAGGAGTTGGGCTACGCCGATGACGGCTACCCATCGCACGCGGGAGGTGGCCGCGGCGGTGACGTAGGCGGCCGCGATCGGCCAGATCCAGCCCGGGGGGGACCAGGAGACCAGGTGGTAGACGAAGATCGCGACGATCGACAGCAGCAGCACGGTCATCGGCCACCGACGCCGTACGAGCAGAAGCGCACCGAGGACCAGGGCGACGGGGATCACGGCCGGCCAGGGCGAGCGCACCCCCGTGGCCAGGGCGATGGCGACGAAGACCACCACGGTGAGCGCGGCGATCCCGAGATCGACGATCCTGGCAAAGTGACGGACGACAGCCGGTGCACGCACCGGCGACGATTCGACCACGTGCGCTCCTTTCCGAGCGATGCGGTATTGCGGAGCAGTTTGACGAGTCCTCGATATTTGTCCGGCGGATGATCACCTAATCACACCAGATCGAAAAACTCGAGACATGATCGAACCTAGTCTTTCATGTGCCGAGCGTGTTTTGGCGGGAAGCGCCGAAAGCACCACACGGGTGTCCCGATCCGGAATGGGACGCGGGCAACGGACAGCACCGTGGGGATGGACGACGACGGAAGTCGGCCACCCCCATGGCAGGAAAGCGGAAGAATATCAATGAGTTCGGCCCGGCGTCGAGACGCTGTGATCAGCGACGATATCCACGGCGAGACGCGGCCTTGGAATCAGAACGCGCTCTCGACGCCGCCTCCGCGCCCGGACGAAGATCGCGGCATGCCACGCCGACCCCGGCTAATAACAAATCAGCCCCTGGGTTGTCTGCGTGCAACACAGGCCGTTACAGAGGAAGTCCCACAGAAATCCGCAACCGGTCTCCTGATAGCAGCCGAAAGCTCCTCGATAGCAACTCATGCCTCCACACAGAGGGCTGCTCGTCGAGCACTCACACACACCCGCCGCGGCAGCGTGGGCATGGGGCGGTTGATCCGATGATGTGGAGGCCGGCCGGGGACCGAGGTTGGCGAACAGGGCGGCGGCGTCCTTCTCGCCGAAGGCGGCGACCGCCTTCTCCTGCAGCGAGACGAGTCGGTGATGCGTTTCCTCGGCGATCGGGGCGGCGAAGGTCTTGCTGTCGCCGGCCAGTTCCATGACGGCGTCGAACACCGCGTTCTGCTCCGCACTCGTGTTGGGCTGGGAGCCGCGGTGCTCCCTCAGGTGGTCGACCCACAGACGGCTACGTGTCTGAGGTGGGAGCGCGTTGAAGATGGCCCGGCGGTGCTCCAGATCGTGGGCGCCGAAAGCCTCATAGGTCTGCGGAAGGTTCGCCTTGTTGGCCTGGACCCACCTCTCCGCGGGCGAAGGGTCGGCCACGGCGGCCTGGGCGAGCGATGTTCTCCCGGCGATCACGGACACGGCGACACCGAGGCCGGCCAGTCGCAGGAAGTTGCGACGGCCCCCGCCCGCGTCGGCGGACGAGGTGGCGTGCCGCTCCTCCTTTCGGTTCTCGCCAAGGGCGGTCAGCAGGCCGTACGTCCCGCGGACTCCCAGACGCGCGGCGAGCCGGATCGCCATGGCCGCGCCCGTCCACGCGCGCACGTCGTCATGTCCGACCCTGATGAGGGTCGGCGTGTACGGCGCGTCGTCGCCGAGTGCTTGCTTCCGCCATGCGACGACCTCTGGATGCATGAGCGGAACGATCTCAAGGCGTTGCCCGGCGAATTTCTTCACCTTGTCGGCCAGCCCTCGACATTGGCCGCAGGAGGCGTCGAAAGCGAGAATCCATTGAGGGCTGGAATCGACCTGCACGATGTGTTCTCCCTTTATTCGCATCTGCGTGATGAGAGGGAACCTATGAGCCGCTTCGGTACCCGTCAAGCGGCCATCCTATTTAGGATAATTTTGCAGATCAGTGGTATCAGTCACGATCCTTCGTCAAGGATGACGTGGAGACATTCGCGTCGCACACGGAGGGCTGTGGGCCGATCAGCGCATCGTCACGAGAGGAGGACCGGGAAGTAAACGGAGAGAACAGGCCCCGCGGGAGCTTGCCCATTTCTTGAGCAATCACCCCGTTGAATCGGTGACGTCACCGTCGGTAATGGAATGTCAACCGGTGCAACGGGCGCACCGTCACCGCCGACGATAACCAGATGAGGCCGGCGAACACGCACCGTTCGCGACCGTTGACTTCCTTGTCCGCGACTCGCGGATGTCACCTCTGACACTTCGAAGGTCTGGCGTTATGTTCGTACGCCGCTTTCTTGCTGCCCAGGAAAGCCCCATCGTGACTTTCCGGAGCCCTCGACATTGGAACACCAAGCCGGCAGGTCACCGTATGCGCTTCATGATAGCGCTGCCAAAATTTTCGGCGATACGGCCGGTTCGGCGATCACCCAAGCGCGGTAACGCTCTCAAAAGTTTGTTACGCAAATCGCCCTCCCTATGCTTTTCCGGCGATCCGCGACTCCCTGTTGATGGATGGAGGATTTTTGTTTCTTACCAGAAGTCGTTCCCGGGTATGGGTCACGACCTTGGCGATCGCCGGTCTCCTCGCGGGCCCTATGCAGTTGTCCGCACTGTCCGAAACGGCTGAGGAATCGTCGCCAACCCCCATTCCATCGACCGCGCCCCAGCAGCCGAAACCGCCCGAAGACCAACCCAAGCCATATCAGCCGGTCGAGCGGCCGGAAAGCGAGCTGCACAAGAAGCTCGCGGCCCAGAAACCTGACTTCGGCGATGAGGATCCGCTGTCGCAGGCGTGGAATCGCGGCGAGATCGGCATCGACGAGTACGTGCGCCATTCGGTCGAGCGTCTGGCCGGCCCGGACAACGTGCCGGCGAAGTATCGCGCCAAGGAGGGCGTGCCGCACGAGGCGGGTCTAGCACTTCACTACGCGCTGTCCCTGGCCGAGCGGCAGGCCTCACCGGAGACCAAGGCCTGGCTGGCCGAGATGTTCAAACAACCCGATCCGGCCCCGGCCCGATCCGCGCCCACTCTTCCCTCCACTTCGGCGGCCGCGCCATGGACGGAATGCGGCGCGGGCCATACCTTCCTGGACAGCACCTTCTACTGTCGGCACACCGTGACCACCACGACCCGGTTCGACGTCTACTACAACATCGACGGCATCGGCGGCCCCGACGGCGTGCAGGCCACGGACACCAACGCCAACGGCGTCCCCGACGCGGTGGAAACCATGACCACCAACCTCACCAAGGCCTGGGAACAGTACCGTGCCTGGGGGTACGGATTGACCGGACAAAGCGTGGTCACCTACGTCGGATTCGATTTCTTCGGCTTCAACCCCAACCATCCGGGCGTCACTATCCCGACCGGAGGCCCGTCATCCAACGGTCCGGTCATCTTGTTGCCTCCTGACCCCGGCGATCCCAGCTCCGGCTCCTCGACGCGGCGAGATTGGAAATACACCTATCTTCCGTACCACGAGATGTTCCACGCGGTGCAATACCATCATCTGTCCAACCTGGAACTGGGCGCCAATCTGACCTCGATCAACTGGTGGATGGAGGCAACCGCCGAGTGGGCCACTCACGAGCTGTACAAAAAACTCAACCCCTCCGGGCCGGGCAACGGCGCCTATGCTTCGTCGCTACCACTGTTCCTGGGCGAGCCGACCGAGGCTCTGAACACGGCGCAGGAAGTATGGAGCCCCTCGTCCAAGCGGCAGTACGGAGCGTTCATCCTGGCGAACTACCTGACCGAACGGACCACTTTCGACTTCGTCCGACAAACGTGGCAGGTGATGAGTGGCAAACTTCCGCTTGAGGCCATTGAACAGGTGCTGAACGGCTACGGCCGCAACCTGAAAACGGAGCTGCAGGGCTTCGCAGTGGCCAATTATCGCCTAACCAACAAGACGACGAACTTGAGCGGATTTCTGGGGGCGGCCGACGGCTACGCCGACCCAGACGCTTCCACCACCTGGCGCAATTTTCTCCCGGGAAGCTTAGCCTCGAGGCCCAAACGGTCGGCCGAGAGGTCCTTGAGCTGGGGTGGGTCGACCAACGGCCTGGTGCTCATCCATCCGGGTGGTACGTCATATGTTGAACTGACACCGCCCACGAGCGGATCGGGCCGAGTCACGGTTCGAGTCAACGTCCAGGACAACATTCCATACGGGGATGTTCGGCCGTTACTGGTCGTCTGGCCGAAAAGCTCGGGAGCGCCGACGATGTCACCGTCGCGCTGGGTCCGGACCGATGCCGGTGGATCGGCGTCACTGTCCATCTCCTCCACGGAGATCGCCACTCTGATCATGCCGCGGGTCGACACCTATGCCGACAGCGGCAACGCGCAGAGCGGAACCGCCGCGCAGCAGGTGACGTGGTCAGCCTCGATGTCCACCGAAACGGGCGTGCAGGTCAACTCCACCCTGACCAACATGTTCAAGAACTACGGGGACAACGCCGGATGCGCGGACTGGAGCGGAGGCGACGCCACCCAGTCCGTGCGGTTGCCGTCGGGCAAGCGGGCCTGGTTCTTCTCCGACACCTTCCTCAACCACCCCAGCAAGCGGCCGGGGGGATTCGAGACCAGCTTCCTGCGTAACTCGATCGTCATCCAGAACGGCTCCGCTCTGCGGACGATCACCGGGGGGAACACGTGTAAGGAAACCGATCAGTCAGTCGACTTCTGGTCCCGCTACGCTCACACCCCGGTCGGAAACGGCTCGCAGTACTGGACCGGCGACGCCAAGGTCAACGGCGACAGAGTCGTGAAGTTCTATTACAGGGGCCTGGGCGGTGTGGACACCCGTGGCGCGTACGCGATCTTCCCCAACAGCGAGCTGGACAACAACACCGTCATCAGGAAAACCCCGACCGCGCTGGCCGACTGCTTCGTCTCCGCCCCCGATCCGATCATCTGGGGAACGGCCCTGGTGGAGCAGGGCGGTTATACCTATATCTATGGCCACGAATCCAAAACGGCACTCGGCAAGCGAATCTTTCTGGCACGTGTCCCGGCCACGTTGGACCTGACCGATCAGTCCCTCTGGCGTTATTTCACCGGAACCGATAGTTCGGGAAATCCCCAGTGGGGTACCTCGTGTTCCGCCTCTCGGCCTCTGGGGGTGCTGGCAGAGGCGGGATTCAGCGTCATCGACCTCAACAACCGGTTCTGGTTGGTTCACCATGCCGATCCGCACGTCACTCCAGGGCAGATCGTCGCCAACCCATCCACAACCCCGTGGGGATTCACCAACAACCGGATCAAACTGTACGACCCGCCGGAGCGCCATGTCAGCCCCAACTTCTCCATGGTGTACGAGGCACGCGTCCATGAGGGGCTGTCGTCGGATCCGAGCAAGATCGTCATCTCGTACAACGTCAACACCAACGCGGTGAACATCGGCTGCCGACCGTTGACGGACTACAACGCCGACACCTACCGGCCCAAGTTCATCGACGTTCCCGTCACCGCCTTCTTCTCCCCGACCTCCTTCAAGGCCGCGGCGCCGGCGATGGCCGAACCCGGGTCGGCGCCCGCCGACTCCACCGGGGGCCGCGGTATCCACCCGCCCGCCTTCACCGACACCGGGCGTCCGCCCAACGCCCCCGCTCCGCCGCCGGATGGCAAGATCCCGCGAACCAGCGCACAGGAGGCCGCCAAGACCCTGGCTGCCGTGGCGGCGGCTCCGGACAATTCCTGGTACGACAACACCGTCGAGCCGCAGAAGAGCAACGCCGGCTGTCCGCGGATCCAGGACCTGCAGGGCAGCGGCCTGACCGCTGCCGTCCAGCCATTGGCCAACGCCAAACTGAACTGGGACGATGTCGGCATGGGCGTCTGGTATTGGATCTACCAGCGCGACGCCACCGCAGGCCAGAGCTGGAAAAAGTTCGATATCTGGACAACGAAACCCAACGCCGATCTGGCACCACTCGATGGTGCCGCCAATCACGGGCACCGATTCGAGTGGTATGTCGTGCCCTACGCCAGCGGAAGTCATCCCGAGTTGGCCGCCACCAAGTCGAACACCGCCAGCGGTGTGATCAAATTGGCCAAGCCGGCTGCTCCGACCGGCGTCACCGCCACCCCAGCGGGCCCCTACAAGCTCAACGTGGCTTGGAACGGGGTCACCTTCCCCAGCAGTGCCGTGTACTACTACATCTATTACTGGACCGGGTCCCAAACTCCCGTAAGGCTTGGTCCGTGGGGAGCCGACCAGCGCAGCGCTCCCATGTACCCCCTGCCAGGAGGACAGTACTACTGCTTCCAGGTCGCCGCGGAAAACCTCAGCGGTGAGGGAAACAAATCCAACCCGACCTGTGCCACCGTCCAGTAGGAATCGTGGTCATAGACTCTGACTGGAAAAACCCGTGACACCGGGAGGCCGTCGTGAACGCGCGAGATGCGCTGGCGACCATGACGGCCTCCCGTTCTCGTTTCCCTCTCGACGGGCCCGTCACGCCTTTCACCCCACATCAAGGGCGGCAGTCCGGCGTTGGGAGCAGGGCCTTCCGGGCAGCGAACTTACTGCCCCACCCACCGGGACGACGGCCGTCCGATTCCCGGCACCACCTGTTCGCTGACTCCTCGCCCCCTATGACCAGCAGACGAAGCCGATCCGCTATCGCGCCTGATGGCGAAGTCCCTCAAGGAGGTCGCCATGGGCATCCGGAATTCGACGTCGTTCACGACGGCTACTCTGACCGGTGTTCGTCTCATAGGACTGACGACGGTCACCGCGCTCCTCCTCAGCGCCTGCGGTACGCCTCGCGATGGAGAACAATTCATCATCATCAACGCCACGCAAGAAACCGTCACGGTGAAGGGGAAGCTTAACAAGGGGTCCTTCGCCGTCCTCGCTCCGGGAGAGGACGTCGGCATCAGCCTGCCGGACTCCATGTGCCATCAGCCTGAGGCGACCGACGTCCTCGTGGCGACCAGCACGAAGACAGGAAAGTCTTACACATATGGTCCGCCGATCTGTTACGGCACAAGATGGACAATCGGAGGCTGACCAGAAATCTTCAGATGGGGTCGGTCGGCATTCGAGCGAACCGGATGGCGATCCCCACAAACGTCGAGGTGAGAAACCTCGACGTGACGCCGGTCGCCGACACTCTCCTGAGAGTGTCGGCGAGCATGATTTTCCGCCGGGCCTGTCAGGTCGGCTCGTGAAAGGCGCGAAGCTGGGCCCCTGCCTTCGAAGGATCATTCGTCGGGTGACGGCCGAAGAGGCGAGCCGACGACACCCGCGCTGGACCGACGTCGACCTCAATGGCGAGCGGGTCATCGTCCGCGGTTCGGCATCGTTCGTCGGCGGCGGGTGTCGGGTGCACCCGGGGCGGGCCGGACTGGACCAGGGCGCGGTCCGACGGCAGGGCGAGGCAGTGACGAGGACCTACGGTCGGGGCGACAGGTCCTGACCGATCGCTGTTTATCGGAATCCTGTTCTCGTGTCAACTTACCTCGGTGCGCCTTTCCAATGACCTGGGCCGTCGGCTTGCCGTCTTTTCGATAAAACCATCACATTTCGATTACCGGCGAACCGGCGGTGCTTTTATGCCTGGTGGTAACTCCTCGGCCCGTCGGCCCGAATTTTGTATGTGACAAAAAATTGACATTTATATTGAAAGTCCGGCTGTGGCGGCACACACTCGGCGTGGAGAAGGCCCACCCCCCAGCCTTTGGAGCCACAATGGACCGATCCGTAACCGGAATTCGCGGGCGCAGGAAAACGATGCTCCGGCGCCTCACGGCCGCCGCCGCCGCGATCCTCTCCGTGGCGTTCCTCTGCGTGCCGCCCGCCAGCGCCCTCGCGCTGCCGACGCCGAAGGATCTGACCGCTTTCCTCGACCTCGAATGCTTCAAGACCAGCCCGTACCAGCCGCCCGCCACCACGCTCACGCTGCGGCACATCAACCCGGTGCTCGGCAACCTGCCGATCGAGACCGTCACCCTCGGCCCGCGCGAGCAGCTGTGCGTCCCGGTCGCCAAGAACAACCAGCTGCCGCCGTCGTCCGCGCTCAACTTCATCAGGTTCATCGACCTGGCCTGCTACAGGATCTCCGGCACCACGGTGACCACGGGCCTCGTGCTCAGCCACCTCAACCCGCTGTTCCAGAGCCTGCCGCGCACGCAGGTCTCCCTGAACACCCCGCAGCAGCTGTGCGTGCCGGTCATCAAGAACAACGTGCTCCCGCCCGCCGAGGTGCTGTCGCTCGTCCGCCACATCGACCTCAAGTGCTACGGCATCACCCCCAACACCCCGCTGAACCAGCAGCTGTCCCTGCGCCAGCTCAACCCCGTCCTGACCCCGATCATCCCGACGCACGGCGCGGTGGTCCTCAACGCCCGCCAGCTGTGCGTGCCGGTGCAGAAGGCCGGTGACGTCATCCCGGACGAGGTGCTCAAGGTCGTCCGGTGGATCGACCTGGAGAAGTTCGACCTCTCCACCCCGGCCCTGCCCGCGGTCTCGCTCACCCTGCGGCACATCAACCCCGTCCTCGCCGGTCTCCCGATCGAGCAGGCCGTCCTCAGCGGCGCCAGCCAGATCGCCCTGCCGGTCGCCAAGAACGGCAACTTCCCCCCGGGCTGATCCCCCGGTGATCCTCCCGGGCTTCCCGGGTTGATCCCCTGGCCCCAGGGCCCCTCCACCGATTCCGGTGGAGGGGCCCTTCCGCTGTGTGGTCGAATACGTCCCCATGGACGACATGGACGACACGGCGCTGGAGGCGCTCGCGCAGCGGCTGGCACAGGTCCACGGGGTGGTCGCGGTGGTGCTCGGCGGCAGCCGGGCCCGTGGCACGCACCGCCCGGACTCGGACATCGATCTGGGGCTGTACTACCGGGGCGACCTGGACGTGACGGCGCTGCGGGCGCTGGCCGCGCGGGAGACCGGGGAGCCGGTCGAGCTGACCGAGCCGGGTGGCTGGGGCCCCTGGGTCGACGGCGGCGGCTGGCTCACCGTCGGCGGCCGGCAGGTCGACTGGATCTACCGTGACCTGGACCGCGTCCACCGGGTCTGGGCCGCCTGCCGGGAGGGCCGCTACGAGGTCGGCGTCCAGGCCGGGCATCCGCTGGGCTTCTACTCCCACGCCTACGCCGGTGAGGTGGCCCTGTGCCGGGTGCTGGCCGATCCCACCGGCGAGCTCGCCGACCTGCGGGAACGTACCCGCGTCTACCCCGCGGCGCTGGGCGCCGCGCTCGTGGGCGGCCTGTGGGAGGCGGACTTCTCCGTGGCACTGGCCCGGTACGGTGCGGCCGGCACCGACCCCGCCTACGCGTCCGGCTGCCTGTTCCGCGCCGTCGGCGTCGCCTGCCAGGCCCTGCACGGCCACGCGGGCGAATGGCTGATCAACGAGAAGGGCATGGTGGCCTCGGCCGGCCGACTGCCCGTCGCCCCGCGGGACTTCGCGGCGCGGGCGCGGAGGCTGCTCGGTCACGTCGGCGAGTCGGCGGAGCGGATCGAGCGGGTCGTCGCCGACGCGGCCGTCCTGGTGGACGAGGTACGGGCGGCCGTGTCACCCGGCACCCCCCGGGTCCGGTGGAACCGGTTCGGCTGACGCCCATGCCCGCCGCGTCCGGACGTCCTCCCCGGACGGCCCGCCCGGCAGGCAAGGATATTCGCGACAAAAAGGACATGTAAATCGTCCTGCAATTCCTTCTTGATTACCGGGGTGGAGGCTTCGGGAGTTCCGTGGGAATCCACGCGGAAAGGCATCGCGGTGGGACGCGAATCGTTTCCACCTCTCCCCGATAGATCGCTTCCACCTTTCCCGGAAGAAGAAGGATCACAATGTCGCACTCCGATTCGGCCTCCACCACCGGCACCCAGCAGAAAACGCAGGCCACCACTCCCGTGGCGTTGCCGAAGGGCTGGCAGGCGTTCGTCGCGAAGCCCGACGCGACCACCGCCGGGGCGGTGGCGAAGGCGCTGGAAGAGGACATGAGCCTGACCGACGCGCTCGCGTCCATGCGGCTCGTCGCCGAGGCGCTGGCCAAGCGCTCGGCGGGCGAGCGCAGCGCGATGTCCCGGCTCGTCGCGTCCCGGCTCAGCGGCGACGTCGCCCGCGGCTTCCTGAAGGCGACCGCCGCGGTCCGTCTCGCCCACTCGACGCTGGAGACGCCGAAGGAGCAGCCGGTGCCGCAGAGCGGGAACGTGCTGCACAGCCTCGACCTCCTGCCGCCGAAGAAGCTCCAGGAAGTCCCCGCGACGACCCCGCACGGCCGCGACCGGCAGAAGTTCGAGGCGCTCGACCTCGCCGCGGCGGGCAAGGTCACCGTCGACCTGGTCGAGCTGGAGCGGCGCACCGACGACGTGCGCGACGCCTCGTCGGTGGGCCACCTCCTGGAGGCGCTGGAGCTCGTCAACTCCATCGGCGGCAAGGCGGCGTACTCGAAGGAGCGCCGCGCCGAGCTGGGGCCGAAGGTGGCGGACACGACGCAGGAGCACATCGTCGAGCAGATCGGTTTCCGCGCGGCGAAGACCCAGCGCCTCGACAAGGGCGGCCTGTCGACCCAGAACCAGCTCGCGGCCACCTACTGGCGCACGAACTTCCGCGACACCCTGAAGGACTTCCTGAACAAGCTGCGGGTGAGCGGGAAGCCGGGGCCGAGCGACCTCCTGGTCAACAGCCCGCGCGTGCTGCGCAAGCTCGGGATGATGGTGGGCCCGGAGGTGCTGTCCGGGCTCAAGATCACGCCACTCTCCGGGACGTCGGGCATCAGCGTGCTGAGCGGCACCGACAAGCACACCGGCGTCGCGTGGGACGTCATCCTGGAGGAGCTCGGCGCGACGCCGTCGGCGTACCAGCTCTACGAGCTCATGGACATGGGCAAGAACCCGCCCCCGACGGACTTCACGGTCGACACGCGGGCCGACCTCGTGGAGCTCATCACCTGCAGCCCGTTCTCCCGCCTGCAGGAGATCGCGCGCGGCAAGGGCGGGCTGGCGCCGGTGTGCGCCATGGTCGAGCACCTCGTGCTGGGCCTCACCGACGAGCTCGGCCCGGATCGCTTCGACGCGCTGACCGCCAACGCCCTGGGCTCGCTGAGCCGGCTCCTCGACATCGTCGTGGAGAACGAGGAGAACCCGTCGGTGGCGATGCGCGCGGTCGACCTCATGATGGACGAGATCGGCATCGTGGTCGCCACGGCCAAGAACTACACGTGGACCGACTACCGGGAGACGATGCGGCAGGTCCTGCTGGAGCGGGCGCCGGGCATCGCGCCGCTGGTCGACAAGCGGATCCAGCTCGACAGCCACCTCATGTCGAGCGGCATGGACTCGCTCGGGACGGCACTGTGGATCGCGCTGTCGTCGCGGGGCCACGACCAGGTCTCGCGTCCCACCGAGGAGATCGACTACTTCGAGACCGGGCTGCTGCTCGGCAAGCTCAAGAAGGGCGAGACGGCGGCGCCGAGCGAGGACGTCCTGATCGCGGCGCTGAACCCGAGCACGCCCTTCGACGCGCCGTCGGCGGCCAAACTCGTGGTCGACGTGCTGAAGGGCCTGGAGACGCACAAGAAGGGTGACGCGCCGTTCGCGCTGATCCTCGACACCACCATCGAGGTCACGCCCAAGTCGCCCGGCGACCAGACCCAGCTCGACGTCGTGCTCTCCGGCCTGAAGGACGCCGTCGCCGACGGCAGGCTGGAGGTCTTCCTGTGCAAGAGCTTCCAGAAGTACGCCTCGTTCGGCACCGGCAAGGTGGCCGCCGGCGATCTCACGATGCTGTCGATGAAGGGCAATCTCGCGTCCGCGTTCGCGCGGTCCGAGGCGCTGCTGCAGGACCTCGACCTCGATCTCGCCCGGCACGACGAGGCGCAGCTCGTGATCCACATGCTCAGGCACGGTCATCGCGACGAGCTGGCGCTGGTGCGCAGCGCCGCCGGGAACGCCAGGTTCGTGGACGAGTTCTGCTGGCCGATCGACCGGTCGGACCGCAGGCAGGGGTCCTCGTACGTGGAGGGCATCCCGCTGCTCCTGCGCGGGACGCCCACCGGCAAGGTCGACGACCTGTTCAGGAACCTCGTCATGATCGATCGGCGCGACAGCTTCTCGTTCCTGCGGACGTCGTACGTCGGCGGCATCCCGGGGCCGTACGCGCGCATCAATCCCGGCCACGAGTCGAAGGAGACGATGGTCGAGTGCTTCTACGCGTTCGGCCACCTGGCGGCCAGCACGCCCCCGGGCGCGAAGGGGCCGGGCAAGACGCAGGTCGATCTCGCCGCGCTCACGCTCGGGACGGTGAACGAGCACCTGGAGGCGCTGGCCCGCGTCCCGAACACCGAGGACGCCGACATCGCGCGGTACCGGAACAGCATCGTGGCCTCGTACTGCGCGTTCGCGGTCCAGAACGTGCGGCCCAAGGGCAGCGTGGTGCCGCTGCTCGTCGAGTTCTTCGCGAGGCCGGCGGGCCGCGTCACGATCGAGACCCAGCGCTACCTCGCCGGCGAGCTGTTCTCGCTGGTGCAGGGAAGGGACCTCGACGACACCCCCGCCACCCTCGCGGCGCTGGGCCGCGCGGCGGTGGTCCTCCCCGCCTGGTGGTTCGCGCCCATCGCCGGGAAGCTGAAGCTCGGCCGGATCGGCGACTCCGAGGAGGCGAAGCGGCTGCGCGAGCTCGTCGACCGGGCCCTCGGCCGCTGACGGCGGCGAAGCCCCGGACCCGGCCCGCCGGACGCCCACGGTAAACGCCCGCCGTGGAACGCTCGCTTCGGAACGCCTGCCGCGGAACGTCTGCCGCTTCTGTGGAACGTCTGCCGCGGAACGCCTGCTGCTTCTGCGGAACGCCTGCCGCGGAACGTCTGTCGCGGAACGTCGCCCGGTGCCCGTCCAGGAGATCTGGACGGGCACCGGGCGATCGGGATGCCGGGGCCGGGGGTCAGTAGCGTTCGCTGAGGTTGAGATTGATCTCGGTCAGCACGGTCTTCGCCTCGCCGTACCTGAGCAGGTTGGCGAGGTTGTCGGGGAGCCTGAGGGTGGCGTGGGCGTGGCGCACGGCCTGGCCCACGGAGCGGAGGTCCAGCCTGGCCGCCACCAGCGAGACGATCCTCGTGGTGGCGTTGACGCGCCGGTCGGCGAGGTTGAGGTAGGTCGTCAGCAGCTGGGCCCGCAGGAGCTGCGACTGGCTGAGCGAGAGGCCGAAGACGTCCCTCACCTCGGCGCGGGTGAGGACCCCGTCGGGGGCCGAGCCGTCGGCTCCGTCGAAGCGGGTGTCGGTCGCCTGGACACGGGCCAGGAGTTCGGCGCTCTGCCGGTCGCCGTGCAACTGCCAGGTGAGCTGCGGCCAGGGGTTGCGGGTCGGGGTGACCTCGGTGATCTCGGTGGAGGCCGTGGCGCTCACCGGCGGGTAGACGCACCCGTTCGCGTTCCGGTACGCGGTGACGGCGGTGCCGGAGATCGTGCTGCCGCCGGCGAAGAGCAGGCCGGGCCGCGCGGTGAACTGGATCCTGCGGCTCTGGCCGCCGTCGAGCGTGCCGAGGGACCAGTTCAGCGTGGTCGTGCCGTTGGGATTGGCGGTCACGGACGAGGGTCTGGGACCGGTTCCCCTGTCGAGGGCCTGGTTGTAGTAAACCTCGGCGGGGAGGGTGTCGGTGAGGGTCACGCCGGTGGCGGTGGCGCTGCCGGAGTTGGTCACCGTCAGGTCGATCGTCATGGCCTCACCGGCGTTGACGGTCCGCGGCGCGCTCCTGGTCAGGGCGAGTTTGGGGGCGTGCACGGTGGTCGTGGCCGTCGCGGTGTTGTTCGCCGTGTTCACCTCGGGGTCGCCGCCGGCGTCCTTCGCGGTCACCGCCGCCCTGTTGGTCAGGACGGTCCTGTCGGCGGTGTCGCACGGGACGCGGTGGCCGAAGGTCTCGGTCGCCGATCTGGACGCGTCGAGGTAGGGGGTCGTCCTGGTCGCCGTGGTGCCGTCGGGCAGGGTGTCGGTCAGCTCGATCGAGGTGGCGGCGCCCGTGCCGATGTTGTCCGTCTTCACGCGGTAGGCGAGGGTGTCGCCGGGCAGGGCGTCGGCCCGGTCGACGGTTTTCGAGACGGCGAGGTCGGGGTCGTAGAAGCGGAAGAACTCGATCTCCCGCCGCATGACCCCGGTGAAGTCGATCTCGAGTCCGTGGTCGGTGTTCGCCGTGCCGTCGGACAGGGTGCCCGCGCGGTACTTGAGGTTGTTCCAGTCACGGAAGCCGAAGAGCGTGGTCCTGCGCGGGGCCGGCGCGTCGTCGTCGGCGTTGACGTCGACGGCCACCGTGCCGGTGTCGAAGATCGGCGTTCCCGCCGGGGTGAGGTTCCAGTTCCAGTTGAGCGGCCCGTTGCCCCGGCCGACGCGGTAGCGGCCGGCCGGGTCCGTCCAGAACGTGAAGTCGGTGCCGTCGCCGATCCCGGCGGACTCGTCCAGGCTCGCCTTGTTCAGCGGGGGCAGCGAGACGTTGGAGTAGTCGAGGCGGCGCTGCGCGGAGGTGATGTCGATGTTGTCCCTGAGCCGGGCGGCGGGCGGCGCGATCGGGATGCCGCCGGGGTCGAAGTTGTAGTTCATCACGCTGAGGTAGTTCGGCTTGTTGTTCGTCTTCTCGTCGCCGCCGTGCTCCAGGCCCAGCGCGTGCCCCAGCTCGTGCATGATCGTGCCCGCCTGGTCGCGCCTGGTCCCGACCTGGGCGTACTCCGAACCGGTCCCGATGTCGTAGAGCTGCTCGTCGTCGGCCGGGAACGTGGTGTTCGCCGTGGTGTCGATGTCGCGGTCGGGGCCCACCTCGACGGTCATGCCGAGCTCCACGTCGTCGCCCGCGCGGACCGTCTCCAGGACGCCGCCGGGGCCGGGGAAGATCGACGTGCCGGTCATCACGTCGTTGCCCGCCGGGACGGAGTCGAGGTTCCCGTCGGGGCCCGGGGTGATCTCGCTGCCGCGGCCGACCACGTCGTCGCCGGAGGGCGTCGTCTCCAGGACGCCGTTCGCCCCGGCCGACACGCCCGCCAGCCGCCAGGACCCGAGCGTGACGACGAAGTCCTTCACGTCGGAGCAGCAGCGGCCCGAGGTCCTGCTGGCGTTCTGCAGGTCGTGCGCGAGGATCGCGTAGTGGGCATAGGGGCGCAGCCGGTGGTGCAGGTTGTTCCGTCGCGCCGTCGCGAAGGCGGCGTCGTCCTCGGTCATGGTCGGCTGCTCGGTGACCGGGCTGCCGGGCACGTGGACGAAGTCGATGCCCTTGGGCTTGTGCACGCCCGGATAGGGGCAGGACGACGCGGCCGTGTTCGGCAGTTCCGCCACGTCGAAGGCGTTCACGACCTCGTCGACGGCGGCCTGCTTGGGCTGGTGCGAGTGGCCGTTCGCGGCCCCGGTCATGTAGTCGAGCTGGACGACGACCGACCTGCGGCAGGGGTCCGCGCCGAGCCGGGCGAGATCGGCGATCATCGCGCCGTTCACGTCCTTGACGCCGAAGCGCTCGACCAGGTCGGGGATGCCGTCCTGGTCCCGGTCGACGAGGGGCGAGTGTTCGAGGCTGAAGCCGATCCTGACCTCCTTGCCGTCGCCGAACTCGGGGAAGTTCGAGTCGCCGTCGCCCTTCGCGCAGGTCTGTCCCAGCTCGGGATCGTTGTCACACGGCGCGGCCGGCTCGACCCCGTCACCCGACCAGCCGCCGGTGACCAGGTCGTACTCGACGTTGAGCTCGACGTCGCGGTTGGCCGGCGAGACGTCCATCCTGTCGTCGCCGAGGCCGCCGGTGTCGTCGTCGTCCCAGATGCGGACGAGGACCGGGATCTTCGTCTGGTCGTCCTGCAGGGTGACGTTCTGGGTGAACACCCACTTCTGGTCGCCGAAGTGCGCCTGGCTCGGCCGGAACACGTCGTCCGCCACGGGTGCCCTGCGCTGGGTCCCGGCGGCGTCCCCGATCCTGACCTCGGGCAGGAACTCCCCTTCCTCGGCGATCCCGTCGTCGGGGATCTCGAACCGCTGGAAGTAGTCGATGCTGAACGTCACCGAGATGGTCGTGGCGGCCGCGGCGGGCAGGGCGGTCAGCATCGGTAACAGCGCGGCCAGCAACACTACGGCGAGCGAGAGGGCGATCGGCCGCCGTCTCGTCGTTGTGATGGTCATGGGACACCTCGGCATATTCGGGAAAGTTGCCTCAGCGTCTGCCATGGACCGGCAAAAGCCATGAGTATCCCCATACTCAACGCGAGCAACGTGAGCGCGGCGTGCTCCGCTTCGGTTCGCTTCGGTCCGCCTGGCCCGCCTTGGTCCGCCTCAGTCCGTCTCGGTCCGCCTTGGTCCGCCTTGGCCCACCTCGGTCCGCATCGGTTCGGCCTGGCCCGCCTGGTCTGCCTCGGTCCGCCTTGGTCATCTCAGACCGCCTCGGTCCGCCTCAGTCCGCATCGGTTGCCGAGGTGGAGCTCCCCGGGCCGCGGCCCCTCGCCACCGCCCTCTCGCCGCCGGTCTTCGCGCGGGCCGGTAGGATCGTCCGCGTGGATCTGGACGCCACCGCCGCCCGGCTCGGGGTGCCCCTCGACGACGTCGACCGCGTGCACCGGCTCGCCGGTGACCGGCCGTCGGCCCCGCTGCCCGCCAAGGCCGACGCGCCCGCGATCCTCGACCGGCTCGCGGTGCCGCCGGACGACGCCGCCGAGATCATGGCGGGCTGGCCCGACCCCGGTTCCCCGCTGTGGACCCCGGAGCTGCGCTGGCTGCTCGACCGCTCGATCGCCCTGGTCCGCGCCGATCTCGGGGGCCACGGCTGGCTGCCGCCCGGTCCGGAGCTGCCGCGCGAACGGGGGCCCGCCTGGCGGCATCTCTACGTGTACGCGTACCTGGCCCTGACCGGCGTCGTCATCGAGTACCACCGCGACCACGGCGTCGCCGACGCCGTGTCGTGGGCGACCCTCGCGGACCTGGGCCGCAACCTCGCGGTCGACCGGCGGATGCGCCGCGAGGGCTGGCCGGTCATGCAGAGCTGGCTGACGCTGCACGCGCGCGGCGCCATCTACGAGCTGGGCCGGTTGCAGTACCACCGTGGCGGCGCCACCATCGACCTGCACATCCCCGAGTCGGGGCCGATGACCCCGGAGGCGGTCGCGGCGTCGCTCGACGAGGCCCGCGCGTTCTTCCCGCGTCACTTTCCCGGCGAACGCTACTCGGCGTTCTCCTGCGGCTCGTGGCTGCTCGACCCGCAGCTGCTGGAGTACCTGCCCGAGGACTCCAACATCGTCCGGTTCCAGCGGAGGTTCGAGCTGGAGCCCTACGAGGAGCCGGAAGGGCTGGACGCCGACGTCGAGGTGCTGCGGTTCGTGTTCCGCAGCCTGACCACGCCGCTCGACGAGCTGCCGCGCCGTACCGTGCTCCAGCGCGCGATCGTCGACCACCTGAAGTCCGGCCGCCACTGGCGGATCCGCCGCGGCCACTTCCCGATCTAGCCACGCCCCGGCCCTGTCCCGTCCTCGCCGTACACGGCGAGGACGGGACAGGGCCGCTTCACGCTCACTCCATGATCACTTCAGGACGACGGGGAGCTCGGCCAGCCCGCGTACCACCATGCCCTCGTTGCGCGCCGGGTTCTCCTCGGCGAGCCGCATGTCGAGCCGCGCCAGCGCGCCCACCGCCACCTGGGCGGTCACCCTCGCCAGCGGCGCGCCGATGCAGTAGTGGATGCCGTGGCCGAAGCCGAGGTTGCGCGCCCCGGAGCGCCGGGTCAGGTCCAGCTCGTCCGGGTTCTCGTAGACCCTGGGGTCGCGGGAGGCCCCGCCGAGCACGAGCAGCAGGGTCTCCCCCGCCTTGACCGGGGTGTCCCCGACCCGGGTGTCCTCCAGCACCAGCCGGGAGATCATCTGGGTCGGCCCGTCGAAGCGGAGCAGCTCCTCCACCGCCCCGGCGACCTCCCCCGGGTTGTCGCGCAGCCAGGCGAGCTGGCCGGGGTTGCGCAGCAGGGCGAGCACGCCGTTGCCGATGAGGTGCACGGTGAGCGCGTACCCCGCGCTGATCAGCAGGGTGCAGGTGGTGACCAGCTCGCTCTCGGTGAGCTTGTCGCCCTCCTGCTCCGCGGCCACCAGCGCGCTGATCAGGTCGTCCGCGGGCTCGGCGCGCCGCTGGGCGGCCAGTCCCGCGAAGTAGCGGTTGAACCGCTCCCGCCCGCCCTGGCGCTGGCCCACCTGGTCGCGGGTGAGCACGAAGTCCGGGTCGAGGCCGCGCCCGATGGCGGTGGACCAGGCGCGGAACTCCTCCAGGTTGTCGGCCGGGACGCCCATCAGCTCGGCAAGCAGGATGCTGGGCAGCGGGTGGGCGACCGCCTTCATGAGGTCGACGGGGCCCGTCGTCCCGGCCTCGCGGGCCTCGGCGACCAGCTCGGCGACCAGCTGCTCGGCCCTGGGCCGCAGCCCCTCCACCACCTTGGCGGTGAACGCCTTGCTCACCAGGCCCCGGAGCCGGGTGTGGTCGGGCGGGTCCATGAAGGCGAACTGCCGTACCGGGTTGCCCTCGGCGTCCTTGGCGAAGTGGTCGGCCACGAGGTGGCCGTCACCCCAGCCGTTGCGGGGGTCGGCGAGCGCCTCGGTGACCTCGGCGTGCCCGGTCACGACCACGGTGCCCGCCGGGGTGCGCACCACGGGCCCCTTCTCCGCGATCCGCCGGTAGATCGGGTACGGGTCGTCGCGGAAGGCCGGGTCGAACGGGTTGAACGGCAGCATCTGCGAGATGATGTACTGCCCGGCCTGCTGCGGCAGGGACGAGGGCGGCAGCTCCGCCGCGGCGGGCGCGGGCACGGCGCTCACGCCCTCGTAGGCCACCGGCATCCGCAGGATCACGGTGTGCTTGTTGTCCTTGGCCCACTCGACGGGGCCGGTGAGCCGGATCCGCTCCACCCGGTCGAGCAGGGCCTCCAGGACGAGCCGGACGTCGAGCCGTCCCATCTGCTCGCCCATGCAGCTGTGACTCCCGAAGCCGAAGGCGAGGTGCGGGTTGTGCGCGCGGCGGATGTCGAAGGTGAACGGGTCGTCGAACACGGTCTCGTCCCGGTTGGCCGACGCCCACCAGAAGGTCACCTTGTCCCCGGCCTTGATCTTCGCGCCGCGGAACTCCACGTCCCGGGTGGCCGTCCGCCGGTTGTACGGCGTGGGCGAGGCCCACCGCAGGATCTCCTCGATGGCCCCGGGCAGCAGGGAGCGGTCGGCGCGGAGCGCCTCCCACTGGTCGGGGTGCTCGGCGAGGGCGAGCAGGCCCAGCGCGATCGCGTTGCGCGGCGGCTCGGTGCCGGCGCCGAGCGTCAGGTTGAAGAACACCTCACGCTCGTACTGGCCCAGCGGCGGCTGGCCGGAGCCGGCCGGGATCTCCGCCCGGCCCACGGCCGACATCAGGTCGGCCTCCGGGGCCGCCTGCTTGCCCTTCAGCACGCCCGTGCCGTACTGGTAGAGCGCCAGCCGGGCCATCTGCGAGCGCTCGTTGTCCTCGCCCGCCTCCCGGTCGTCGAAGCCGGTGCTGACGTCCACCCACCCCAGCAGCGCGTCCCAGTCCTGGCGGGGCGCGCCGAGCAGCCGCAGCGCCGACTTGATCGCGAACTGCCCGGCGATGTCGCCGATCAGCTCGCCCTCGCCCTTGGCCACCGCGTCGGCCACCACGGAGTCGGCCAGGGCGCGCAGCTCGGGTTCGACGGCCGCCAGCGTGTCGCCCGTCGCGCCCGGCCGGACCTGGTCCTTGATCAGCTGGTGGCGCGGGTCGTCCATCATGTTGAGCAGCGTCCCGGCGTGCACCCCGGGGGCGAGGTCGTCGATGTGCGTGCCGCCGCCGGTGCGGCCGCCGCCTCCTTGGGAGGAGAAGACCGGGTCGTGCGCGGCGGCGACCATGTCCTCGTAGCGGCTCAGCACCCAGAAACCCTCGCCGTCGGCGGTCTTGCCGGGCGGGTGGAACAGGATGCCCTCCTCCCGGCGCAACCTCGTGAAGACGTCGTGCGGGAAGCCCTCGGCGTATCTGCTCCGGTCCGACAGGTCGAAGCCGCCGAGGACCGGGGGGAACTCTTCGGATGACATGGCTATCGCTCCAGGGTGGGAGTGGGGAGGATCCGCTTCAGTGCGCGGACGAGCGGGACGAAGTCGGTCTCCCGGCCGGCCGCGGCGACGTAGCCGTCGGGACGCAGCAGGACGAACCCGCTGCCCGCGGTGGTGCGGTGGCGGTGCGTGACCAGGGCGGACTCCTCCTCGGCGAGCTCGCGCCCGCGGCGGCTCATCGTGCCGTCCGCCGGGCCCATGCTGACGAGCTGGAAGCGCCCGATCGGGTCGGGGTCGGGTTCGAGGGGCCACGCGGGGCTGCGGGAGCCCGGTGCGGGCAGGCCCTTGGGCGTCTTCTGGCCCGCCAGGCCGAGGGCGTCGGGATAGCGCACCTGCCATCCGGCGAGCATGGGGACCAGCTGCCTGGCCA
Source organism: Streptosporangium sp. NPDC002524 (assembly GCF_040295985.1). NCBI lineage: Bacteria > Bacillati > Actinomycetota > Actinomycetes > Streptosporangiales > Streptosporangiaceae > Streptosporangium > Streptosporangium sp. NPDC002524. Next base: position 81,251 of record NZ_JBEOWK010000032.1, read on the forward strand.
GCACGCCGGTGCGGTGGGCCAGGCTCATGAGCGTGTTGCGCACCACGAGGGCCACCGGCCCGAGCACCGCGTTGCGGGTCATCCTGCTGGTAGCCGCGACGGTCTGCTCGGCCGCCGCGCGCCGCTCGGCGTCGTAGCTGTCCAGGATCTCCGGGGCGTACCTGCCCTCGATCACGCCGGCCAGCTTCCACGCCAGGTTGCGCACGTCGGCGAAGCCGAGGTTGAGGCCCTGCCCGCCGGTCGGGGTGTGCACGTGCGCGGCGTCGCCCACCAGGAAGCAGCGGCCGGCGCGGAAGGTGTTGGCGACGCGCTCGCTGCTGGTGAAGACGGAGACCAGCGTCACCTCCGTGAAGCGCAGCCCGCCGGGCCCGCGCTCGTCCAGCATGCGCTGCGCCGTCTCGGGCGTGACGACGGTGTCACCGGCGTTCAGGGTGCCGGAGATGCGGGCCTTGCCGCCGGGCAGCGGCGCGATGAGCATCACGCCCGTACGGCCCAGGTAGTAGTTAACCGAATCGGTGTCGAAGGCGCCCTCCAGCGGGCCCTCGGCGATCAGGAACGAGGTGGGGACCTGCTCGCCGGGGAACACGATGCCGAGCTTCTCGCGGACCGTGCTGTGGTGGCCGTCGGCGCCGACGAGCCAGTCCGCCATCAGGACGACCTCGGTGCCGTCGGCCCGGCGCGCGGTGGCCGTGACGGAGTCGGGGCCGGTGACCAGGCCGGTCACCCGCAGGCCGCGTTCCACCGTGCCGCCAAGCCTGCGCAGCTCCTCCTCCAGCAGCTCGCCGGTGTCCTGCTGGGGCAGCACCAGCGGCGCGTGGTGGGAGTCCAGCGGCAGCCGCAGCACGGTGCCCGGCGCGGTGTGGTAGCTGAGCGCCTGGACGGCCAGGCCCCGCTTGTCCGCCTCGGCGCGCAGCCCCAGCCCGTCGAAGAGCTCCAGGGAGTACGGCCACAGCAGCACCGCCCGCGACCCGGTGGCCCCCTCCTCCTCGGCGTCCACCACCGTCACCGCGACGCCCCGGCGGGTCAGCTCGACCGCCGTCATGAGACCGCAGGGCCCGGCCCCGATGATCAGCACCTTGCTCGTGTTCATCTCTCTCGCACCTCTGGCACCGTGGGGAGGCCCGCCAGCAGATGCCGGGCGAGCGCTCTGGGGGTCGGATGTTCGAAAACCAGGGCCACCCGTAGCGGCAGCCCGGTGGCCCGGCTCAGCCGGTTCCTGAGCTCCATCGCCGTCAGCGAGTCGAGCCCGAGGTCGGGAAGGGGGTGGTCCGCGCCGATCGTGCCGGGGGTGTCCAGCCGGAACACGGCGGCGGCGTGGGCGCGTACCAGGTCCAGCAGGACCTCTTCTCGCCCGTCGCGGTCGAGCCCGGCGAGCCGCTCGGCGAGGGCGGCCTCCTCGGCGGGGTCCTGTGTGAAGTCCGTCCCGAGCGCGCGGGCGGTGTACCCGGCCGACAGCCAGTAGCGCCGCGACTCGAAGGGGTAGGTCGGCAGGTCCACCCGGCGGGCCGGGGTCAGCACCCGCGTCCAGTCGACCCGCGCGCCGTGGACGTGGGCCCGCGCGGCGGAACGCAGGAAGTCGTCCGGTCCCGCCTGGTCGCGCCGCAGGGTGGGCACCACCGCCACCTCGGCGCCCACCGCCTCGGCGCTCTCCTGGACGCCGACGGACAGTACCGGGTGGGGGCCGCACTCAACGAACAGGGTGTGCCCGTCGCCGAGCAGCGCCCCGACCGCGTCGGCGAAGCGGACCTGCTCGCGCAGGTTGCGGTACCAGTACGCGGCGTCCAGGCCGGTGGTGTCGGCGGGCCGCCCGGTGACGGTCGAGTAGAACGGCACCTCGGACGCCTTGGGCACGATCGGCGCCAGGTCGGCCAGCAGCCGGGAGCGGACGGCCTCGACCTGCGGCGAGTGCGAGGCGTAGGCGACCCGGACCGTCCTGGCGCGCACCCCGTCGGCCTCGCACCCGGCCAGCAGCCCGGCCAGCGCGTCCGTGTCCCCGGCGACGACGACGGAGGCGGGGCCGTTCACCGCGGCGAGCGAGAGGCGGCCGTCCCAGCGGGCCAGCAGTCCGGCCACCCGCTCGGCGGGGAGCGCGACGGACAGCATGCCGTACCCGCCGGTCAGCCCGGCCAGCGCCGCGGACCGCAGCGCGACGACCCTGGCCGCGTCGTCGAGGGACAGCGCGCCCGCGACGGTGGCGGCGGCGATCTCGCCCTGCGAGTGGCCGGCCACCGCGGCCGGGAGCACGCCCAGCGACCGCCACAGGCCCGCCAGCGAGACCATCACGGCCCACAGCGCGGGCTGGACGACGTCGTCCCGGTCCAGGCCGGGCGCGCCCTCGTCACCCCGGAGCACACCGGTCAGGGACCAGTCCACGTACGGGGCGAGCGCCTCGGCGCAGCGGGCGATCTCCTCGGCGAACACCGGGGACGCGCGCAGCAGCTCGGCGCCCATGCCCGGCCACTGCGCGCCCTGCCCGGAGAAGACGAACGCCACCCGGGCTCCGTCCGATGGCGCCACGCCCTCGACGACGTCGGCGGAGGGCCGCCGCCCGGCGAGCGCGTCCAGCGCGTCCAGCGCGCGGCCGAACCGCTCCCGTCCCGTGCCGACGAGGACGGCCCGGTGCTCGAAGGAGGCGCGGGTGGTGGCCAGCGACCAGGCCACGTCCGCCACCGCCGTGTCCGCCGTGTCCGTCGCGTCCACTGTGTTCGCTGTGTTCGTTTTGGTCGCCGCGTCCGGTCCTTCCCGTCCGTTCTGTCCGTTCTGTCCGTCCGGCTCGTCCAGTTCGCTCCGGCCGTGGTGCTCGGTCAGGTGCGCGTGAAGGCGGGCGGCCTGCGCGCGCAGCGCGGTGGCACTGCGCGCCGACAGCACCCAGGGCACCGGGCCGCCGTACGCCCGCCCCGTCCCGGGTGCGACGTCGGCGGGAGACGCCGAGGTGACCGGGCGCGGGACGGCGGCGGGGGCGGTGAGGGGCGGTGCGGCGGGGGCGGGGGTGTCCGCCGGGGGTTCTTCGAGGATGGTGTGGGCGTTGGTGCCGCTCACGCCGAAGGAGGAGATCCCGGCGCGGCGCGGTTCGTCGCCCCGGGGCCAGGGGCGCGACCCGGTGAGCAGGGCGACGGCACCGGAGGACCAGTCCGCCTGCGGCGTGGGCTCGTCGACGTGCAGCGTGCGCGGCAGGACGCCGTGCCGCATCGCCATCACCATCTTGATCACCCCCGCGACACCGGCCGCGCCCGCGCTGTGGCCGATGTTGGACTTGATCGAGCCGAGCCACAGGGGCCGGTCCGCGGGACGGTTCTCGCCGTAGACGGTGAGCAGCGCCTGGGCCTCGATCGGGTCTCCCAGCGGGGTGCCCGTGCCGTGCGCCTCCACGGCGTCCACCTGGCCCGCCGCCAGCCCCGCGCCCGCCAGCGCGGCGCGGATCACCCGCTCCTGCGAGGGGCCGTTGGGCGCGGTCAGGCCGTTGGAGGCGCCGTCCTGGTTGACCGCGCTGCCCCTGATCACGGCCATGACCTGGTGACCGTTGCGACGGGCGTCCGAGAGCCGTTCCAGCAGCAGGACACCCACCCCCTCGGCCCAGCCGGTACCGTCGGCGGACGCGGCGAAGGACTTGCAGCGCCCGTCCGGGGCCAGCCCCCGCTGACGGCTGAACTCCACGAACCCCGCGGGGATTGACATCACCGCCACACCGCCCGCGACGGCGAGCGGGCACTCGCCCAGCCTCAGCGACTGGCAGGCGAGGTGCAGGGCCACCAGGGACGCCGAGCACGCGGTGTCCACGGTGATCGCGGGCCCCTCCCAGCCGAAGCTGTAGGACAGCCGGCCGGACAGCACGCTGGCCGCCACGCCGGTCATCTGGTAGCCCACGACGTCCTCGTCCGCCGACTGGAGCAGCGCGCCGTAGTCCTGGCCGCTGGAGCCGATGAAGACGCCGGTGTGGCCGCCGCGCAGCGTGCCCGGGTCGATGCCGGCGCGTTCGAGCAGCTCCCAGGAGGTCTCCAGGAGCAGCCGCTGCTGCGGGTCCATGGCCAGCGCCTCGCGCGGGGAGATCCCGAAGAACGCGGCGTCGAAGTCTCCCGCCGTCTCCAGGAACCCGCCCTCGCGGACGTACGACGTGCCCGGGTGGTCGGGATCGGGGTGGTAGAGCGCCTCCATGTCCCAGCCCCGGTCCTCGGGGAAGGGCCCCACGGCGTCCACCTCGCCCGCGACCAGCTCCCACAGGTCCTCGGGGGAGCGCACGCCGCCGGGATAGCGGCAGCTCGCCGCGACGATCGCGATGGGTTCGTACCGCCGCTGCTCCAGCTCGTGCAGCCGTCGGCGGGTCTCGTGCAGCTCGACCGTGGCACGCTTGAGGTACGCGCGCAGTTTGTCCTCGTTCACAGCCCGGGGCCTCCCTCGCCGAATTCCGCGTCCAGCAGCCCGAAGAGCTCGTTGTCCGAGGCCTCCTCGACCAGCTCGGCCATGCTCCGCGGCCCGGTGTCGGCCGGGTCCCCGGTCAGTTCCGCGACCAGCGTCCGGAGCCGTTCCGTGAGGCGCAGCCGTTCCGGGTCGGCCGTGTCGAGCGCGCCGAGCGTGGCGGCCAGGGAGTCGAGCCCGGCGTCGATCGACGGCCCGGCCGCGGGGTCCAGCCTGCTGTCGAGATAGGCGGCCAGCGCCTCCGCGTTCGGATGGTCGAAGGCCACGGTCGCGGGCAGTTTCAGGCCGGTGGCCGCGGCCAGCCGGTTGCGCAGGCCGACGGCCGCCAGCGAGTCGAAGCCGAGGTCGAGGAAGGGCCGCGCCGGAGGGACCGCGTCGGGGGAGTCGTGGCCGAGCGCCGCCGCCGCCTCGGCCCGGACGACGCGCAGCAGCCGCTGCCGCCGCTCCCCCTCGGACAGTCCGGCGAGCCGTGTCACCAGCTCGGGGGACCGCCCGTCGCCGGGCTCCTTCGCGGCCTCGCCCAGCGCCAGCCGTACCTCGGGAAGCTCGGAGATCAGCGGGCGGGCCCGCAGTGCGGTGAACACCGGGGCGAAACGCGCCCAGTCGACGTCGGCGACCGTGAGGGTGGCCCGGTCCTCCTCGATGGCCTGCCACAGCGTGGCCAGGGCGGCCTCGGTCGCCATGGCGGTCACCCCCCGGCGGCGGAGCTGGTCGCGCCGCTCGGCGTCCGCCTGCCCCGGCTCCTCCCAGAGCCCCCAGGCGACCGAGGTCGCGGTCAGGCCGAGCGCCCTCCGGCGCGCGGCGAGCGCGTCCAGGGAGGCGTCGGCCGCGGCGTAGGCGCCCTGGCCCGCGCCGCCCCACACGCCTGCGACGGAGGAGAACAGCACGAAGGCGTCGAGGTCCCGGCCGAGGAGCGCGTCGTGCAGGTTCGCGGCGCCCGCCGCCTTCTCCCCGAGCGCTCCGGCGAGAGCCGGTACGTCGAGGTCGGCGAGCGCGGCCACCCCCGGCACGCCCGCGGCGTGGAAGACGGCGGTGAGGTCGGGCACCGTGCCGAGCAGTTCCCCGACCGCGCGCCGGTCGGCCAGGTCGCACCCGACGACCGAGACCCGCCGCGCGCCCAGCTCTCCCAGCTCGGCCACCAGCCGGTCCACGCTTCCGGTTCCGATCTCGGTTCTGGTTCCGGTTCCGGCCTCGGTTCCGGTCCCGGGAGCGTCGGCGGGGCGGGGCGGTGGCGTGTGCTCTCCGGCTCCGGCCGGAAGAGGCCGTGGCGGGTGCCCGGGAGCGTCGGCGGTGCGGGTCAGCAGCAGGTGTTCGGCGCCCTCGGCCGCCAGGCGGCGGGCGACGGCCGCGCCGAGGCCGTCGGTGCCACCCGTGACGAGGACGGTCCCCGTGGGCCGGAAGTCCCGCCGCCGCACCGGCGCGGCCGCGCGGACGAGGCGGCGGACCAGTGGGCCCGCCGGGCGGATGGCGACCTGGTCCTCGGCGCCGCCGTCGATGCTCCCTGACTGGCTCTCCGACGGGTTTCCCCTCGTGCCCTCTCCCAGAGAACCCGCCAGAACACGGATCAGGTGGTCGGCCTCCCGGTGGCCGAGCGACTCGGGAAGGTCGACCAGGCCGCCCCAGAGTCGTGGATACTCCAGCGCGACCGCGAGGCCGAGCCCCCATGTCTGCGCCTGGGCGAGGGACCCGGCCCCCCTGGACACGCCGACGCCGGTCCTGGTGCCGGGGCCGGTCCTGGTGCCGCCCGCGCCGGTCCCGTCCACATCGGTGGTGCCGACATCAGCCCGGTCCGCATCGGTACCGCCGACATCGGTCCGGTTGACGCCGGGCCGGTCCATGCCGGTCCGACCCGTGTAGGTCCCGTCCACGTCGGTCCGATCCACGTCGGTCCGGCTCACATCGGTACCGCCGAGGTCGGTGGCGCCCCGGGTGGCGAGCCACAGGGGGGCCGTCACTCCGGCCGCGTCGAGTGCCTTGACCAGGTCGAGCGTGCGGACCAGCCCGCGCGGGACGATCGGGTGGGACGGATGCGGCTCCTCGTCGAGCGCGAGCAGGGACAACACCCCGCTGATCGTCCCGGCGTCCGCGGGCAGGCGGGGGGCGTCCGCGGAGATCCGCACCACCTCGGCCCCATGCCGTCGTACGGCGGCCTCGCAGGCATCGGCCAGCGGCTCGCCCTCGGTGGCCGCGAGCAGCCAGGTGCCGCTCAGCACCGGTGTGCCGGTCTCACTCACCGGCCGCCACTCGACCCGGTACCGCCACGTTCCGGCCCGCTCGGCGGGAGGCGTCCGGGGTGGTTCGAGCCAGTAGCGCTGCCTTTGGAAAGCGTAGGTCGGCAGGTCCACCCGCCTGCCGCGTCCGCCGAGCACGGCCGCCCAGTCCGGCAGAGCGCCCCGCGCGTAGGCCGTCGCGACGGCGGTGTACAGGGCCGTCACCTCGGGTCGTTCTCCGCGCAGTGCCGGGACGAACAGGGCATCGTCCACCGAGTCCTGGCCCAGCGCCGACAGCACCCCGTCCGGGCCCAGCTCGACGAACGTCTCCACCCCCTGGGAGTGCAGGTAAGCCAAGCCATCGGCGAACCGCACCGCCTCGCGGACGTGTCGCACCCAGTAGTCGGCGGAGAAGACGCTGACCGGTTCACCGGTCAGGTTGGAGATGACCGGGATCGAGGGGGGATGGTAGGTCACGGCCTGAGCGACCTGGCGGAAGTCCTCCAGCATCGGCTCCATCAGGGGAGAGTGGAAGGCGTGACTGACCCGCAGGCGACGGGTCTTACGGCCCTGGGAGGTGAAATAAGCGGATATTTCCGTTACCGCGCTCTCGTCGCCGGAGATGACGACCGCCTGCGGGCCGTTCACCGCCGCCACCGAGACCGTGCCAGGGAGAAGGGGCAGCACCTCGGCTTCGGTGGCCTGCAACGCCACCATCGCCCCACCTGCAGGGAGGGCCTGCATCAACCGGCCCCGCGCCACCACCAGACCAACCGCGTCCTGCAGTGACATCACCCCGGCCACATGGGCGGCCGCCAGCTCACCGATCGAATGTCCCAGCAGGAGATCCGGTCGCACTCCCCAGGATTCCAGCAGCCGGAACAGCGCCACTTCGATGGCGAACAACGCGATCTGGGCGTTCTCCGTCCGATCCAGCACACCCTCTCGCGAGGAGAAGACCACCTCCTTCAACGACCCGTCGAAATGCTCATCGACCTCGTCGAAGGCGGTCGCGAACACCGGGAACGTCTCATACAGCTCGCGGCCCATCCCCACCCGCTGAGCACCCTGACCGGTGAAAAGAAACCCCAGCCCACCCGAACCGGCCAACCCAGAGATCACCCCGGCCGAAACGCCCCCCGCCGCCAGCTCCGCCAGCCGACCCACCAGCTCATCCCTGCCCCGCCCGACCACCACGGCCCGGTGCTCCAACACCGCACGACCCGCCACCAGCGAATGCGCCACATCTACAGCCGACAGCCGCGAGGCCTTTGCGTAAGCCCCCAGCCGCTCGGCCTGTGCACGCAACGCCGAGCCGCTCTTGGCCGACAGCGGCCACACCACCACCTCACCGTCCTCGACGGGAGCGGGCACGGGCGCCTCGGCCGGGACGGCCTCCACGATGACGTGCGCGTTCGTGCCGCTGATCCCGAACGACGACACCCCCGCCCGCCTCGGACGACCCGTCTCCGGCCACGGCACGGGTGAGGTCAGCAGCGACACCGCGCCCGACGACCAGTCCACGTGCGGCGACGGCTCGTCCACGTGCAGGGTGGGCGGCAGCAGTTCGTGCCGCATCGCCATCACCGACTTGATCACGCCCGCGACCCCGGAGGCGGCCTGGGTGTGCCCGATGTTCGACTTCACCGATCCGAGCCAGAGCGGCCGTTCGCGGTCCCGGCCGTAGGTGGCCAGTAGCGACTGGGCCTCGATCGGGTCTCCCAGCGGCGTGCCGGTCCCGTGTGCCTCGACCATGTCGATGTCACCGGGCGTGAGGCCCGCGTCGGCCAGCGCGCGGTGGATCACCCGCTGCTGGGAGGGGCCGTTGGGCGCGGTCAGGCCGTTGGAGGCGCCGTCCTGGTTGACCGCGCTGCCCCTGATCACGGCCATCACCTGGTGACCGTTGCGACGGGCGTCCGAGAGCCGCTCCAGCAGCAGGACACCCACCCCCTCGGCCCAGCCGGTACCGTCGGCGGACGCGGCGAAGGACTTGCAGCGCCCGTCCGGGGCCAGCCCCCGCTGACGGCTGAACTCCACGAACGTGCCCGGCGTCGCGAGGACGGTCACACCGCCCGCCAGCGCGAGCGAGCACTCGCCGTGCCGCAGCGCGCGGCAGGCCAGGTGCAACGCCACCAGCGAGGAGGAGCACGCCGTGTCGATGGTGACCGCGGGCCCCTCCAGGCCGAAGGTGTAGGCCAGCCGCCCGGAGGCGACGCTGCCCGCGGTGCCGGTCCCGAGGTAGCCCTCCAGCTCACCGGGGACGGCGGGCAGCAGGGTCCCGTAGTCGTGGTACATCATTCCGGCGAAGACGCCCGTGTCACTGCCGCGCAGCGACAGCGGGTCGATGCCCGCCCGTTCGAAGAGCTCCCACGTGGTCTCCAGCAGCAGCCGCTGCTGGGGGTCCATCGCCAGCGCCTCGCGCGGGCCGATCCCGAACAGTTCGGCGTCGAACCGGTCGGCGTCGTAGAGGAACCCGCCCTCTCGCGTGTAGCTGGTTCCCGGCGTGTCCGGGTCGGGGTCGTACAGCGCGTCGAGGTCCCAGCCCCGGTCGGCGGGGAACAGCGAGATCGCGTCGCCACCGGAGGCCAGCAGCTCCCAGAGATCCTCGGGGGACCGTACGCCGCCGGGATAGCGGCAGCTCATGGCGACGATCGCGATCGGCTCGTCCACGGCGGACGCCCGTACGGCGGGGACGGAGGTGGCGGGCGTGCCGGACAGCTCGGCCGTCACGAAGGCGGCCAGCGCGGCGGGGGTGGGGTGGTCGAAGACCAGCGTGGCGGGCAGTCGCATGCCGGTGGCGGTGTTCAGCCGGTTGCGCAGCTCGACGGCGGTGAGCGAGTCGAGGCCCAGCTCGGAGAACTTGCTCCCCGGCGGCACGCCGTCCGGCGTGGGGTGGCCGAGCACGGCGGCCACCAGGGAGCGGACGGCTTCGAGGGCGATCCTCGCGCGCTCCCCCTCCTTCGCCGCCGCCAGCCGCCGGGCCAGCGTGGTCTCACCCGTCGTACGCCGGGGACGGCCCCGGACCAGCCCGCTCAGCAGGGCCGGGACGTCACCGTCGCGGAGCGCGGCGGTGTCCAGCCGTACGGGTACCAGGAGGGCCTCGTCCGTCGCGAGGGCGGCGTCGAACAGCGCCAGCCCCTCACCGGAGCTCAGCGTCGCCCGTCCGGTCGCGGCGGGACCGGAGCCCATGCCGTGTTCCCACAGTCCCCAGGCCAGGGAGGTCGCGGGCAACCCTTCGGCCCTGCGATATGCGGCGAGACCGTCGAGGAAGGCGTTCGCCGCCGCGTAGTTGCCCTGCCCCGCGTTGCCGAAGGTCGCCGACGCCGAGGAGAACAACACGAACGCGGTCAGCGGCATCTCCCGGGTCAGCTCGTGCAGGTGCCAGGCGGCGTCCGCCTTCGGCGCGAGCACCCGGTCGAAACGCTCGGTGGTGAGCGAGGTGAGGACCCCGTCGTCGAGGACGCCCGCCGCGTGCACCACGGCGGTCAGCGGCCGGTCGAGACTCTCCAGCAGCACACTCAACGCCGCCCGGTCGCTCACGTCGCAGGCCGCGACCGTGACCCGGGCGCCCAGCGCCGCCAGCTCCCCCTCCAGCTCGGCGGCTCCCTCGGCGTCGCGGCCCCGCCTGCCGACCAGCAGCAGGTCCCGCGCGCCGTGCTCGGTGACGAGGTGGCGGGCCAGCAGGCCGCCCAGCGCCCCCGTACCGCCGGTGACCAGCACCATGCCCTCACCCCAGGACGGCCCATCCACCACCCCGGCACCGGCCCGCACCAGCCTGGGCGCGTACACCACACCATCACGCACCGCCACCCCCGACTCCCCCACCGGCAACACCTCCGGAACCTCACCCCCCTCCGCCGCTACGTCCACCACCGCGAACAACCCCGGAAACTCCACCTGCACCGACCGCATCAACCCCCACACCGCCGCCGCCACCGGATCCACCCCCTCACCCGGCCGTACAGCCACCCCACCACAGGTCACCACCACCAACCGCGACGACGACGACCGCACATCCTCAACCCACCCCCGCACCACCCCCAACACCTCACCCAACACACCCCGCACCCCCGACAGCACGTCCCCCTCACCATCCGCACCGACCCGCACCACCGCCCCCGGCGACACCACCTCACCACCCACCACCGGCACCCACCCCACCCGGAACAACGAGTCGGGGGTCTCGCGCAGCCGTTCGGGCGCGAAGGGGCGCAGGGCGAGCCTGCCGATCGTGGCCACCGGCTCACCCGTGTCACCGGCCAGGACGAGGGACACGGCGTCCGCGCCGTCCGGGGTCATCAGCACGCGCAACGACCGCGCTCCCGTACGGTGCAGCCGTACCCGGTCGAAGGCGAACGGCAGCCTCCCCTGTTCGGTACCCGGCAGCAGACCCAGCCCGGCCGCGTGCAGGGCGGCGTCGAGGAGCGCCGGGTGGACGCCGAAGCCCTCCACGTCCAGCTCCTCGGGCAGGGCCACCTCGGCGTAGAGCCGGTCGCCGTCCCGCCAGGCGGCTCGCAGCCCCCGGAAGGCGGGACCGTAGTCGAGCCCGGCGGCGGCCATGTCGTCGTACAGCCCGTCCACGTCGATCTCGGCGGCTCCCGGCGGGGGCCATGCCGTCAGGTCGGCGGTCTCCTCCGCCTCCTCCGCACCGCCGACGGCCAGCGTGCCCCGCGCGTGCCGGGTCCACGGGAGGTCCTCCGACGCGCCCTCCTCCCGGGAGAAGACGCCCAGGGGCCGCCGTCCCGTACCGTCCGGCGCGCCCACCGACACCTGCAACAGCCGCGTCCGCGCCTCCGGCAGGAGCAACGGCACCTCCACGACCAGCTCGTCGAGCGTGTCGCAACCGACCTGGTCCCCCGCGTGCAGGGAGAGCTCCGCCAGCGCGGTGGCGGGGACCACGGTGAGACCGGCCACGAGGTGATCGGCGAACCAGGGCTGAGCCCCCGCCGAGAGCCGTCCGGTCATCACCACGCCGTCGCCCTCGGCCAGCGGTGTCGTCACGTCCAGCAGCGGATGCCCGGCCGACGGCGCCGACCTCGACGACAACCAGTAGTGCCGGTGCTCGAAGGGATAGGTCGGCAGGTCCACGAGCTTCCCGCCGCTGCCTGTCTGGTACGCCTTCCAGTCGACTTTCGCACCGGCTACGAACGCTCTCGCCAGTGCGGTGACCAGGCTTTCGACCTCCGGCCTGCCCTTGCGCAGCACCGGGAGGAACACCCCCTCCTCACCCAACGCCGACAGCACACCGTCCGGACCCAGCTCGACGAACGTCTCCACCCCCTGGGAGTGCAGGTAGGCCAGGCCATCGGCGAACCGCACCGCCTCGCGAACGTGCCGCACCCAGTAATCGGCGGAGAAGGCGGCGACCGGTTCGCCGGTCAGGTTGGAAACCACTGGGATCGAGGGGGGATGGTAGGTCACGGCCTGAGCGGCCTGGCGGAAATCCTTCAGCATCGGCTCCATCAACGGTGAATGGAAGGCATGACTGACCCGCAGACGACGGGTCTTACGGCCTTGGGAGGTGAAATAAGCGGATATTTTCGCCACCGCGTTCTCGTCGCCGGAGATGACGACGGCTTGCGGGCCGTTGACCGCCGCCACCGAGACCGTGCCAGAAAGGAAAGGGAGCACCTCGGCTTCGGTGGCCTGCAGCGCCACCATCGCTCCACCAGCGGGTAGGGCCTGCATCAACCGGCCCCGCGCCACCACCAGACCAACCGCGTCCCGCAACGACATCACCCCGGCCACATGAGCCGCCGCCAACTCCCCCACCGAATGCCCCAACAGGAGATCCGGCCGCACCCCCCAGGACTCCAACAGCCGGAACAACGCCACTTCGATGGCGAACAACGCAATCTGAGCGTTCTCCGTCCGATCCAGATCCGCACCCGACGAAGCGAACACCACCTCCCTCAACGACCCACCGAAATGACCATCGACCTCATCAAAAACAGTCGCGAACACCGGGAACGCCTCATACAACTCCCGGCCCATCCCCACCCGCTGCGCACCCTGACCCGTGAACAAAAACCCCAACCCACCCGGACCGGCCAACCCAGAGACCACCCCGGCCGAAACACCCCCCGCCGCCAGCTCCGCCAACCGCCCCACCAACTCATCCCGATCCCGGCCCACCACCACCGCCCGGTGCTCCAACACCGCACGACCCGCCACCAGCGAATGCGCCACATCCACAGCCGACAGCCGCGAAACCTTCACGTACAGCCGCTCGGCCTGCGCGCGCAACGCCGACTCGCTCTTGGCCGACAACGGCCACACCACCAGCCCGGACTCCTCAACCGGGACGACGACCTCCTCTTGCGCGGGTGCCTCTTCCACGATCACATGTGCGTTCGTGCCACTGATCCCGAACGACGACACCCCCGCCCGCCTCGGACGCCCCACCTCCGGCCACGGCACGGGTGCGGTCAGCAACGACACCGCGCCCGAGGACCAGTCCACGTGCGGCGACGGCTCGTCCACATGCAATGTGGGCGGCAACACCCCATGCCGCATCGCCATCACCGTCTTGATCACACCCGCCACCCCAGCAGCGGCCTGCGTGTGACCGATGTTCGACTTCACCGACCCCAACCACAACGGACGCTCCCGATCCGAACCGTACGCAGCCATCAACGCCTGCGCCTCGATCGGATCACCCAACCGCGTCCCCGTCCCATGCCCCTCCACCACATCCACACCCGACGCCACCACCCCCGCATCCACCAACGCCTGACCGATCACCCGCTGCTGAGAAGGACCATTCGGCGCCGTCAACCCATTCGACGCCCCGTCCTGATTCACCGCCGAACCCCGCACCACCGCCAACACCCGACGACCGTTACGCACGGCGTCAGAGAGACGTTCGACGACGAGCACCCCCACCCCCTCACCCCACCCCGTACCGTCCGCAGCCCCCGCGAACGACTTACACCGACCGTCCACCGCCAGCCCCCGCTGACGACTGAACTCCACGAACATGCCGGGGGAGGCCATCACCGTCACTCCGCCGACGAGGGCCATCGAGCACTCCCCCTGCCGCAGCGCCCGCATCGCCCAGTGCAACGCCACCAGCGACGACGAACACGCCGTGTCCACCGTCACCGCCGCCCCCTCCAGGCCGAACGTGTAGGCGAGGCGTCCCGACATCACGCTCGTCGCACCGCCGGTCAGCAGGTAACCGTCCGATCCCTTGTCCGCCTGGTCGTAGCGGGGGCCGTACTCCTGGTACATGCCGCCGACGAAGACCCCGGTGTCGGTGCCGCGCAGGGACGAGGGGTCGATCCCGGCCCGTTCGAACGCCTCCCAGGAGGTCTCCAGCAACAACCGCTGCTGCGGGTCCATCGCCAGCGCCTCACGCGGAGAGATCCCGAAGAACCCCGCGTCGAACTCCCCCGCCTCGTGCAGGAAGGCCCCCGACCGCGCGTACGACGTGCCCGGGCGGTCGGGGTCGTCGTCGAAGAGGGCGTCCAGGCTCCAGCCCCGGCCGGTGGGGAAGTCCGAGACCGCGTCCCGGCCCGAGGCCACCAGCTCCCACAGCTCCTCCGGGGAGGTGACCCCGCCGGGGAGGCGGCAGGCCATGCCGACGATGACGATCGGATCGTCGTCCACCGGACCGGCCGGGGCCGGAGCCGTGGTCGGGGCCGGGGTCGTGCCCAGCAATTCCTCGCGCAGGAAGGTCGCCAGGCCGGCCGGGGTCGGGTAGTCGAAGACCAGCGTGGCGGGCAGCCGCGTGCCGACGGCGGCGCCCAGCCGGTTGCGGAACTCCACGGCCGTCAGGGAGTCGAAGCCGAGGTCCTTGAACCCGTTGTCGACGCCGACCGCCTCCGGTGAGGAATGGCCGAGCACCGCCGCGACGTGTTCGCGTACCACGCCGAGGAGGGCGCGCCCGCGCTCCGGCTCGGTCATGGCGGCCAGGGTCGCGGCGAACGTGGTGCCCGGGTCCGCCCGCCTCGCCACCCTGCGCGCGGGGGTCCTCACCAGGCCGCGCAGCATCGCGGGGAGGTCGTCGGCGCGGTCGCGCAGGGCGTTAAGGTTCAGTTTCGTCGGCACCAGGACCGGCTCGTCCACGGTCAGGGCGGTGTCGAGGAGTCTCAGCGCCTCCGCCGAGGATAACGCACCGAACCCCGCCCGACCCATCCGCGCCAGATCACCCTCACCCAACCCACCCGTGATCCCACTCCGCTCCCCCCACAACCCCCACCCCAGCGAAACCCCCACCAACCCCTCAGCCCTACGACGCGCGGCAAGACCGTCCAGGAACGCGTTCGCCGCCGCGTAGTTCCCCTGCCCCGCGCTCCCCAGCGTCCCCGACGCCGAGGAGAACAGCACGAAGAACGACAGGTCCAGGTCTCGCGTCAGCTCGTGCAGGTACCACGCGGAATCGGCCTTCGCCCGCAGCACCCCGTCCAGCCGCTCTCGCGACAGGGAGCCCACGACGCCGTCGTCGACGACCCCCGCCGCGTGCACCACTCCCGCCAGGTCGGCGCCGATCCCCTCGACCACCGCTCGCAGCCGTTCCCTGTCACCCACGTCGCAGGCGGCCACGCCGACCTCGGCCCCCAGCCCCCGCAACTCCGCCACCAGCTCCGGCACGCCCGCCGCCCGCTCACCGCTCCGGCTCGCCAGCACCAGGCGGCGCACCCCGTACGCCTCCACCAGATGCCGCGCCACCACGGCGCCGAGCGCCCCCGTCCCGCCGGTGACCAGCACGGTGCCGTCGGGGTCGACCGGCCTGGGCAAGGTGAGGACGACCTTGCCGACATGCCGTGCCCGGCTGACGAGGCGGAAGGCGTCGGGTGCCCGCCGTACGTCCCAGGTGTCGATCGGGGGGAGCCGCAGCGCGCCGTCCGCGAAGAGGGCGAGCACGGCGGCGAACATGCGCCGGACCAGTTCCGGCTCCGCGCGCATGAGGTCGAACGGCAGGTAGTCGGCCGCGATGTCACCGGGGTCGCGGAGGTCGGTCTTGCCCATCTCCAGGAACCGGCCGCCGCGCGGGAGCAGCCGCGCCGAGGCGTCCACGAAGTCTCCGGCGAGGGAGTTCAGCACGACGTCGACACCTCTGCCGCCGGTGGCCTCCAGGAACCGCCGTTCGAAGTCGAGGGTGCGCGAGGAGGCGATGTGCGCGTCGTCGAAGCCCAGCCCGCGCAGGACGTCGTGCTTGGCGGGGCCCGCCGTGGCGAACACCTCCGCGCCGAGGTGCCGGGCGAGCTGGACGGCGGCCGTGCCCACCCCGCCCGTGGCGGCGTGCACGAGCACGGCCTCGCCGCGCCGCAGACCGGCGAGTTCGACCAGGCCGTAGTACGCGGTCAGGTAGGCGATCGGCACCGAGGCCGCCTGCTCGAACGACCAGCCGTCCGGGATGCGCGTGACCACCCGGTGGTCGGCGACCGCGCTCGGGCCGAACGCCCCGCCGAACAGGCCGAACACCCGATCGCCCGGCGCCGTACCGGTGACTTCGGGGCCGACCTCGGTGACGACGCCCGCGCCCTCGCCGCCGAGCGGCACGTCGTCGGGGTACATGCCGAGCGCGAGGAGCACGTCGCGGAAGTTGAGCCCGGCGGCCCGCACCCGGACGCGCACCTGCCCCGGCGCGAGCGGTCCGCCGTCGTGGGCCGCGAGCACCAGGTTGTCGACGCTGCCGCGAGGCGAGACGTCCAGCCGCCAGTCCCCCTCCCCGGCGGGCGGCAGCAGCCCGTCGTACGAGGCCAGGGTGGCCAGGCGGGGCACGTACACCTCGCCGTCCCGGATGGCGAGCTGCGGCTCACCGGTCGCCACGGCCCGCGCCAGCGCTCCGGGGTCGTCGGTGTCCGTGTCGACCAGGATGATCCGGCCGGGATGCTCCGCCTGGGCGCTGCGGATCAGCCCCCACACCGCGGCGCCCGCCGGTTCGCCGGGCATGACGGCCCCCCGGGTGACGACGACGAGCGGCTCCGGGCCGTCGTCCTCCAGCCACTCCTGTACGGCGGCGAGGGCCCGGCCGGTCGCGGCGCGGGTCACCGCGAGGAGATCGTCCCCGGAACCGCCGCCTACCGTCACGGTCCCGCCGGTGTCGATCGTCACGATCCGGCCGGCCGGGCCGGTCCGCGTGCCGTCGTCCGCCACCGGAACCGCCTGCCATTCGAGCCGGTACAGGGAGTCGTGGCGGGTGGGGGACGGCCCGGACGCCGTGGCGTCGCCGACGGGCCGCATGACCAGCGCCTTGACCGAGGCCACCGGCGCTCCGGTGCCGTCGGCCATCTCCATCGACAGCGTGCCGTCTCCGGTGGGCGTCAGCCGTACGCGCAGGGCCGAGGCACCGGAGGCGTGCAGACGCACCCCCTCCCAGGAGAACGGCAGCCGGGTCTCGGCGGTGTCGTGCACCGCCGCGAGGGCGTGCAGGGCGGCGTCGAGCAACGCGGGGTGCAGACCGTAACGGCCGGCCTCCGCGTCCTCCCCCAGATCCACTTCCGCGTAGACGGTCTCCCCGGCCCGCCAGGCGGCCCGCAGCCTCCGGAAGGCGGCGCCGTAGACCAGCCCCCTGTCCGCGAGCGACTCGTAGCAGCCGTCCAGGTTCACCGGCCGCGCCCCCGGCGGCGGCCACACACCGAGATCGGCCACCGGTACGGCGGACGTGCCGGATCCGCCGGAGGAGAGTACGCCTCCGGCGTGGTGCGTCCAGTGGTCCTCGCCCTCAGGCGATCCGTACACGCCGACCGTGCGGCGTCCCTCCCCGTCCGAGGCGCCGACGAGGATCTGCACCTGCACACCGGTGGAGGCGGCGAGGGCGAGCGGGGCGTGCAGGGTCAGCTCGTCGAGCCGGTCGCATCCGACGTGATCGCCCGCCCGGATGACGAGCTCGACGAACGCGGCACCGGGGAGAAGCGCCGTACCGGCCACGGCGTGATCGGCGAGCCAGGGCTGCGCCTGGGTGGAGAGCCGCCCGGTCAGCAGGAAACCGTCCCCGTCGGCCAGCGACACCGCCGCGCCCAGCAGCGGATGATCCGCCGACCCCAGACCCGCACCCGCCAGATCGGCCGACCCCGACGGCAGCAACCAGAAACGCTCACGCTCGAAGGGGTAGGTCGGCAGGCCGACGAGCTTCCCGCCGCTGCCTGCCTGGTACGCCTTCCAGTCGACTTTCGCACCTGCTACGAACGCTCTCGCCAGTGCGGTGACCAGGCTTTCGGCCTCGGGCCGTTCTCCGCGCAGTGCCGGGAGGAATACCCCCTCCTCACCCAGCGCCGACAGCACACCGTCGGGGCCCAGCTCGATGAACGTCCGCACGCCGTGGGAGTGCAGGTAGGCCAGGCCATCGGCGAACCGCACCGCCTCGCGGACGTGTCGCACCCAGTAGTCGGCGGAGAAGGCGGTGACCGGTTCACCGGTCAGGTTGGAGATGACCGGGATCGAAGGGGGATGGTAGGTCACGGCCTGAGCGACCTGGCGGAAGTCCTCCAGCATCGGCTCCATGAGGGGTGAGTGGAAGGCGTGACTGACCCGCAGGCGACGGGTCTTACGGCCCTGCGCGGTGAAATAAGCGGATATTTCCGTTACCGCGCTCTCGTCGCCGGAGATAACCACCGCTTGCGGGCCGTTGACCGCCGCGACCGAGACGGTTCCGGGCAGGAGGGGCAGCACCTCGGCCTCGGAGGCCTGCAGCGCCACCATCGCTCCACCTGCGGGAAGCGCCTGCATCAACCGGCCCCGCGCCACCACGAGATTGGCCGCGTCCTGCAGCGACATCACCCCAGCCACATGAGCCGCCGCCAGCTCACCGATCGAATGTCCCAGCAGGAGATCCGGCCGCATCCCCCACGACTCCAACAGCCGGAACAGCGCCACTTCGATGGCGAACAACGCGATCTGAGCGTTCTCCGTCCGATCCAGCACCCCGTCTCGCGAGGAGAAGACCACCTCCTTCAGCGACCCGTCGAAATGACCATCGACCTCGTCGAAAGCGGTCGCGAACACCGGGAACGTCTCATACAGCTCCCGGCCCATCCCCACCCGCTGAGCACCCTGACCCGTGAACAAAAACCCCAGCCCGCCCCGCCCGGCCGTCCCCGTGACGACACCGTCTCCAATGCCCCCTGCGGCCAGCTCCGCCAGCCGACCCACCAACTCATCTCTATCCCGACCGACCACCACCGCCCGGTGCTCCAACACCGCACGCCCCACCACCAGCGAATGCGCCACATCCACACCCGACACCGCCGAAGCCTTTACGTAAGCCCCCAGCCGCTCGGCCTGCGCGCGCAACGCCGACTCGCTCTTGGCCGACAACGGCCACACCATCAGCCCAGAGTCCTCACCGGGGACGACATCCTGGGCGGGTGCCTCCTCCACGATCACGTGCGCGTTCGTACCGCTGATCCCGAACGACGACACCCCCGCCCGCCTCGGAAGATCCACCTCCGGCCACGAAACCGACGACGTCAGCAACGACACCGCACCCGAGGACCAGTCCACGTGCGGCGACGGCTCATCCACATGCAACGTGGGCGGCAACACCCCATGCCGCATCGCCATCACCATCTTGATCACACCAGCCACCCCAGCGGCAGCCTGCGTATGACCGATGTTCGACTTCACCGACCCCAGCCAGAGCGGACGCTCACGGTCTTGCCCGTAAGCGGCCATCAACGCCTGCGCCTCGATCGGATCACCCAGCGTGGTACCGGTCCCGTGAGCCTCGACCGCGTCCACCTCCGACGCCGTCACCCCCGCATCCGCTAACGCCTGACCGATCACCCGCTGCTGAGACGGACCGTTCGGCGCCGTCAACCCGTTCGACGCACCGTCCTGATTCACCGCCGAACCACGCACCACCGCCAACACCCGACGACCATTACGCACAGCATCGGAGAGACGCTCCACCACGAGCACCCCGACACCCTCACCCCACCCCGTACCATCCGCAGCCCCCGCGAACGACTTACACCGACCGTCCACCGCCAGCCCCCGCTGACGACTGAACTCCACGAAGGTGTCCGGGGAGGCCATCACCGTGACACCACCGGCCAGCGCGAGGGAGCACTCCCCCCGTCTCAGTGACTGGATCGCCAGGTGCAGCGCGACCAGCGAGGAGGAGCAGGCGGTGTCGATGGTGACGGCCGGGCCCTCGAAACCGAACGTGTAGGCGACGCGGCCGGTGGCGACGCTGGCCGCGTTGCCGTTGCCGATGAAGCCTTCGAGCTCTTCGGGGACGGACCTCAGCCGCGAGTGGTAGTCGTGGTACATCAGGCCGGTGAAGACGCCCGTCCTGCTGCCTTTGAGGGTGGCGGGCGCCATACCGGCGTTCTCCATCGCCTCCCATGAAGTCTCCAGCAGCAACCGCTGCTGCGGATCCATCGCCAGCGCCTCACGCGGAGAAATCCCGAAGAACCCCGCGTCGAACTCCCCCGCCTCATACAGAAAACCCCCCGACCGCGCGTACGACGTACCCGCACGATCAGGGTCGTCGTCGAACAACCGCTCCAGATCCCACCCACGGTCCACCGGAAACCCCGACACCGCGTCCCGGCCCGAGGCCACCAGCTCCCACAACTCCTCCGGAGACGACACCCCACCCGGGAAACGACACGCCATCCCCACGATCGCGACGGGCTCGCGGTGCTGCTCCTCGACCTCCCGCAACCGCCGCTGCGCGTCCTGGGCCTCGGTGATCGCCCGTTTGAGGTAGGTGCGGAGTTGCTGCTCGTTCGACATGTGGTGTCAGCTCCCCAGGTTCTCGACCAGGTCGAAAAGGTCGTCGTCGCTCGCGTCCGACAGATCGGCGGCTCCGCCGTCACCGTCCTTCCAACCCGCGAGGAGCGCGCGCAGCCGCTCGGCGACCGCCGGGCGGTCGTCGGCGCCGAGCCCCTCCAGGACGGCCAGGACTTGGTCAATCGGCTCGGTGTCCTTGGCGGACAGATGCTCGTGGAGAAGCTCGGCGATCGCCGCAGGAGTCGGATGGTCGAAGACCAGCGTGGCCGGTAGCGTCAGCCCGCTGTCCGCGGTGAGTTTGTTACGGAGTTCGACTCCCATGAGCGAGTCGAAGCCGAGTTCCCTGAACGGCCGGTCCTCCTCGATCCGTTCCGTCCCCCCGTGCCCCAGCACTGCGGCGACGTGCCCGAGCACGAGGTCCAGCACCACTCGCCGCTGTTCGTCTGCGGGCAGCCCGGCCAGGCGGTCGGCCAGGGGACGGACACCTCGGGTCTCGGCGGTGTGCCGCACCGCGCGCCGCACCAGGCCGCGCAGCAGCGGCGGTACGTCATCCGGTCGCGCGCGGAGAGCGGCCAGGTCCAGCCGGATCGGCAGCGGCGCCGGATCGTCCAGGGTGAGTGCCGCGTCGAAGAGGGCCAGCGCCTCGGCCTCGGTCAGCGGCACGGCACCCGAACGGGCCAACCGGGCGCGCTCGGTCTCCCCGAGGCTGGAGCCCATGCCGTGTTCCCACAGTCCCCAGGCCAGAGAGGTCGCGGGCAGCCCTTCGGCCCTGCGGTGCGCGGCGAGACCGTCGAGAAAGGCGTTCGCCGCCGCGTAGTTGCCCTGCCCCGCGTTGCCGAAGGTCGCCGACGCCGAGGAGAACAACACGAACGCCGCCAGCGGCATCTCCCGGGTCAGCTCATGCAAATGCCACGCCGCGTCCGCCTTCGGCCCGAGCACCCGATCCAAACGCTCCGGCGTCAACCCACCGATCAACCCGTCATCGACAACCCCCGCCGCGTGCACCACAGCACTCAGCGGCCGATCCAAACCCTCCAGCAATCCACACAACGCCGCCCGATCACTCACATCGCAGGCCGCGACCACCACCCGCACACCACACGCCTCCACACCCGCCACCAGCTCCGAGGCACCCGGCGCCTTCTCCCCGCCCCTGCTCACCAGCAGCAGATCACGCACCCCATGCTCGGTGACGAGATGACGAGCCACCAGGCCGCCCAGCGCCCCCGTACCACCGGTGACCAGCACCGTGCCCTCACCCCAGGACGGCCCATCCACCACCCCGGCACCGGCCCGCACCAGCCTGGGCGCGTACACCACACCACCACGCACCGCCACCCCCGACTCCCCCACCGGCAACCCGTCCGGAACCTCACCCCCCTCCGCCGCCACGTCCACCACCGCGAACAACCCCGGAAACTCCACCTGCACCGACCGCATCAACCCCCACACCGCCGCCGCCACCGGATCCACCCCCTCACCCGGCCGTACAGCCACCCCACCACAGGTCACCACCACCAACCGCGACGACGACGACCGCACATCCTCAACCCACCCCCGCACCACCCCCAACACCTCACCCAACACACCCCGCACCCCCGAAACCACATCCCCCTCACCATCCGCACCGACCCGCACCACCACCCCCGGCGACGCCACCTCACCACCCACCACCGGCACCCACCCCACCCGGAACAACGAGTCGCGGTGGGCGGCTCCGGCGATCTCGTCCATGGCCGGTGGCAGCAGGAGCAGCGACTCGGCCGTCAGCACCGTCCGCCCGGTGTCGTCGGCCACGACCAGGGACACGCCCGCGTCGCCCGCGTCGTCGATCCGTACACGCAAGGACGTCGCGTCCGTGCCGTTCAGCCGTACGCCACGCCAGGAGAACGGCAGCGCGGCCGTCTCCCGATCCGCCGCGAGGACGTGGAGGCACGCGTCGAGCAGGGCGGGATGGACGCGGAACCCGGTCGTGTCCCGCTCGGCGGGCAGTGTCACCTCGGCGTAGAGCACCCCGTCCCGCCGCCAGGCCGCCCTCAGCCCCTGGAACGCCGGACCGTATTCGAGGCCGGCCGAGGCGAGACCGTCGTAGAGGGCGTCCACGTCGACCGGTTCCGCTCCTCGCGGAGGCCACTCGAACAGCTCGACAGGCTCCACCGGGGTGGCCGGAGCCAGCGTGCCGGTCGCGTGCCGTTCCCACGGCTCGTCGTCGAGGCGGCTGTACGTGGTCAGGGCCCGCCGCCCTCGCTCGTCCGGCGCGGCCACGGACACCTGCACCTGGCGGGCACCGCGCTCGGGGAGGACCAGCGGGAGTTCGAGGTTCAGCTCCTCAAGCAGCTCGCAGCCCACCCGGTCACCGGCGTGCGCCGCGAGCTCGACCAGGACGGTCGCCGGGACCATCGTGCTCCCGGCGACCGTGTGGTCCGCCAGCCATCCGTGCCGACCCGTCCGGGACAGCTCACCGGTCAGTACGACACCGTCACCGTCGGCCAGCGGCACCGTCACGTCCAGCAGCGGATGCCCGCCGGGCCGCGTCCCGCCGCCCACGGTGGCCTCCAGCCAGTAGCGCCGGTGCTCGAAGGGGTAGGTGGGCAGGTCCACGAGCTTCCCGCCGCTCCCCGCGTAGTACGCCTTCCAGTCGACTTTCGCACCGGCTACGAACGCCCTCGCCAACGCCGTGACCAGGCTTTCGGCCTCCGGCCTGCCCTTGCGCAGCACCGGGAGGAACACCCCCTCCTCACCCAACGCCGACAGCACCCCGTCGGGGCCCAGCTCGACGAACGTCTCCACCCCCTGGGAATGCAGGTAGGCCAAGCCATCGGCGAACCGGACCGCCTCGCGCACGTGTCGCACCCAGTAGTCGGCGGAGAAGGCGGTGACCGGCTCGCCGGTCAGGTTGGAAACCACCGGGATCGACGAGGGATGGTAGGTCACGGCCTCGGCGACCCGGCGAAAATCCTCCAGCATCGGTTCCATCAGGGGCGAGTGGAAGGCGTGACTGACCCGCAGGCGACGGGTCTTACGGCCCTGGGAGGTGAAATGAGCGGATATTTCCGTCACCGCGCTCTCGTCGCCGGAGATGACGACGGCTTGCGGGCCGTTGACCGCCGCGACCGAGACCGTGTCGGGCAGGAGAGGCAGGACCTCGGCTTCGGTGGCCTGCAACGCCACCATGGCGCCACCGGCGGGTAGGGCCTGCATCAATCGGCCTCGCGCCACCACCAGCCCAACCGCGTCCCGCAGTGACATCACCCCGGCCACATGGGCGGCCGCCAGCTCACCGATCGAATGTCCCAGCAGGAGATCCGGCCGCATCCCCCAAGACTCCAGCAGCCGGAACAGCCCCACCTCGATGGCGAACAACGCGATCTGGGCGTTCTCCGTCCGATCCAGATCCGCACCCGACGAAGCGAACACCAACTCCCTCAACGACCCGTCGAAATGCTCATCGACCTCATCAAAAGCGGTCGCGAACACCGGGAACGCCTCATACAGCTCCCGGCCCATCCCCACCCGCTGCGCACCCTGACCCGTGAACAAAAACCCCAGCCCACCCGGACCGGCCATCCCGGAGACCACCTCGCCGTCCAGCAGCACCGCCCGGTGCTCGAACACCGTGCGCCGGGTCAGCGTCCACCCCACGTCCACACGATCCCCGGCCGCTCCCGACACCCGGCTCACGCTCTCGGCCAGCGCCCCCGCCGACCGGGCCGACACGACCAGCGGCACCACCGGCACCCCGTCGACGGGGACGGCGACCTCCTGCGCGGGTGCCTCCTCCACGATCACATGCGCGTTCGTCCCACTGATCCCGAACGACGACACCCCCGCCCGCCTCGGACGCCCCACCTCCGGCCACGGCACCGATGACGTCAGCAACGACACCGCACCCGAAGACCAATCCACGTGCGGCGACGGCTCATCCACATGCAACGTGGGCGGCAACACCCCCGCCCGCAACGCCATCACCATCTTGATCACACCAGCCACCCCAGCAGCGGCCTGCGTATGACCGATGTTCGACTTCACCGACCCCAGCCACAACGGACGCTCACGACCCGAACCATAAGCAGCCATCAACGCCTGCGCCTCGATCGGATCACCCAGCGTGGTACCGGTCCCATGCCCCTCCACCACATCCACCCCCGACGCCACCACACCCGCATCCACCAACGCCTGACCGATCACCCGCTGCTGAGACGGACCATTCGGCGCCGTCAACCCATTCGACGCACCGTCCTGATTCACCGCCGAACCACGCATCACCGCCAACACCCGATGACCCTTCGCACGAGCATCAGAAAGGCGCTCCACCACGAGCACCCCGACACCCTCACCCCACCCCGTACCATCCGCAGCCCCCGCGAACGACTTGCACCGACCGTCGGGGGCCTGGCCGCGCTGCCTGCTGAACTGGACGAAGGCGTCGGGCTTCGCCATGACCGCGACGCCCCCGACGAGTGCCATCGAGCACTCCCCCTGCCGCAGCGCCCGCATCGCCCAGTGCAACGCCACCAGCGACGACGAACACGCCGTGTCCACCGTCACCGCCGGTCCTTCCAGTCCGAACGTGTAGGCGAGGCGGCCGGAGGCGACGCTGCCGGAGTTGCCGATGCCGATGTGCCCTTCCAGATCGGCGGGTGTGGTGAGCAGGCGCGCGGCGTAGTCGTGGTACATCAGCCCGACGAATACTCCGGTGTCGGTGCCGCGCAGCGAGGGCGTGTCGATCCCGGCCCGTTCGAACGCCTCCCAGGAGGTCTCCAGCAACAACCGCTGCTGCGGATCCATCGCCAGCGCCTCACGCGGGGAGATCCCGAAGAACCCCGCGTCGAACTCCCCCGCCTCGTAAAGGAAAGCCCCCGACCGCGCGTACGACGTACCCGCACGATCAGGGTCGTCGTCGAACAACCGCTCCAGATCCCACCCACGATCCACCGGAAACCCCGACACCGCATCCCGTCCAGAGGCCACCAGCTCCCACAACTCCTCCGGAGACGACACCCCACCCGGGAAACGACACGCCATCCCCACGATCACCACCGGATCGTCGTCGGTCCTGACCGGGGCGTCCGGTGCCGGGGCGTTCGCGGACGTGCCGAAGAGTTCGCCCGCCAGGTGGGCGGCCAGGCTCGTGGGGGTCGGATAGTCGAAGACCAGCGTGGCGGGCAAGCGCATGCCGGTGACGTCGCCGAGCCGGTTGCGCAGTTCGACCGCGGTGAGGGAGTCGAAGCCGAGCTCGCTGAACGCCCGATGGGCGTCGACGGGGCCGGTGTAGCCCAGCACTCCGGCGACGTTCCCGGACACCAGCTCCAGGAGTCCGGCGGCCCGTTCCGCGTCGGGGAGGTCGGCCAGTCCCCGGACGAGCGTGTCGGGCCGCCTCGTCGTACGCCGTGCCGGTTGACGCGCCAGGTCGCGCAGCAGCGTGGGAACGTCGCCGGTGTGGGCGCGGAGAGCGGCCAGGTCGAGCGGCAGCGGGAGCAGTACCGGGTCGGGGGCGCCGACGGCGGCGTCGAGGAGTCTCAGCGCCTCCGCCGAGGACAACGCACCGAACCCCGCCCGACCCATCCGCGCCAGATCACCCTCACCCAACCCACCCGTGATCCCACTCCGCTCCCCCCACAACCCCCACCCCAACGAAACCCCCACCAACCCCTCAGCCCTACGACGCACGGCGAGACCATCCAGGAACGCGTTCGCCGCCGCGTAATTGCCCTGCCCCGCGTTGCCGAAGGTCGCCGAGGCGGAAGAGAACAGCACGAACGCCGCCAACGGCATCTCCCGGGTCAGCTCATGCAGATGCCACGCCGCGTCCGCCTTCGGCCCGAGCACCCGATCCAAACGCTCCGGCGTCAACCCACCGATCAACCCGTCATCGACGATCCCCGCTGCGTGCACCACAGCACTCAACGGCCGATCCAAATCCCCCAGCAACCCGGCCAACGCTCCCCGATCACCCACGTCACAGGCCGCGACGGTGACCCGGGCACCACACTCCTCCAGACCCGCCACCAGCTCCGAGGCACCCGGCGCCTTCTCCCCACCCCTGCTCACCAGCAGCAGATCACGCACCCCATGCTCGGTGACGAGATGACGAGCCACCAGGCCGCCCAACGCCCCCGTACCACCGGTGACCAGCACCGTGCCGTCGGGCTTCCAGGGGGACGGGGCGGGGAGCACCCGAGCCCGGACCAGCCTCGGCGCGTACAGGGCGCCTGCGCGGAGGGCGAGCTGGGGTTCGCCGGAGGGCAGAGCGGCGGGCGGTTCGTCCCCCTCGGGCAGGTCAAGCAGGGTGAACGCTCCGGGATGCTCCAGCTGGGCGGAGCGCACCAGGCCCCACACGGCCGCGGCCGACGGATCCACGCTCTCGTCCGGGCGTACGGCCGTCGCGCCGCTCGTCACGATGACCAGCGGGCCGGGGCCGGGCCGTTCGTCGGCCAGGCGGCTCTGTACCGCGGCCAGTGCCTCCAGGGTCGCCGTACGGACCGAGGAAAGCATGTCGCCTGACGACGACGGGCGGACGCGCAGCACCGTGGCGGCGGATTCCCAGACGGTTTCCCCGACGGGTTCCCGCTCGACGGTGACGCGGGTCCACTCCGCGCGGAAGAGGGAGTCGGGCGCGCGGAGCTGTTCCCCGGAGACCGGCCGCAGGGTGAGGGAGCCGATCGACGCCACCGGCTCGCCGGTCTCGTCGGCCAGATCCAGCGTCAGGGAGTCGGCGCCGGTGGGTACCAGCCGCACGCGCAGGCCGCCCACCCCCGCGGACCGGAGCGTGACCTCCGACCAGGAGAACGGCAGCCGTACCTCCTCGACACGCTCGGGCGCGGCGGCCCCACCGGCGTGCAGGGCGGCGTCGAGCAGCGCGGGATGCACACCGAACCTCGCGGCCTCGGCGCGGTCCCGCTCGGGCAGGCCGACTTCGGCGTACACCTCGTCGCCGCGCCGCCACACGGCGCGCAGTCCCTGGAACGCGGGCCCGTAGGCGTACCCCCGCTCGGCCAGCCGGTCGTAGAAGCCGTCGAGATCGACGGGCTCGGCACCCGGCGGCGGCCAGTCGGCCAGGTCGGCGCGCGGCCCGAGGACCCCGGGGCCGAGGAGGCCGGAGGCGTGCCGCACCCAGGCGTCCTCACCGCTCTCCGGCCGGGAGTGGACCGCCACCGTACGCAGGCCCGCGTCGTCCGCCGCGCCCACGGAGACCTGCACCTGGATCCCGCCGTGCTCGGGCAGCGTCAGCGGCGCCTCCAGCGTGAGTTCCTCGATCCGGCGGCAGCCGACCTGCTCACCGGCCCGGAGCGCCAGTTCCACGAACGTGGTGCCGGGCAACAGGACCGTGTCCAGGACGGCGTGGTCGGCGAGCCAGGGCTGGTCGTCCAGGGACAGCCGCCCGGTCAGCAGCAGCCCGTCCCCATCGGCCAGCGACACCGCCGCGCCCAGCAGCGGATGATCCGCCGACCCCAGACCCGCACCCGCCAGATCGGCCGACCCCGACGACGACAGCCAGAAACGCTCACGCTCGAACGGGTAGGTGGGCAGGTCCACCAGCCTTCCGCCGCTGCCCGCCTGGTACGCCTTCCAGTCGACCTCCGCACCGGCCACGAATGCCTTCGCCAACGCCGTGACCAGGCTTTCGACCTCGGGCTTGCCCTTGCGTAGCACCGGAATGAACAATCCCTCTTCACCCAGCGCGGACAGCACACCGTCCGGGCCCAGCTCGATGAATGTCTCCACCCCGTGGGAGTGCAGGTAGGCCAGGCCATCGGCGAACCGCACCGCCTCGCGGACGTGTCGCACCCAGTAGTCGGCGGAGAAGGCGGTGACCGGTTCACCGGTCAGGTTGGAAACCACCGGGATCGACGGGGGATGGTAGGTCACGGCCTGAGCGACCTGGCGGAAGTCCTCCAGCATCGGCTCCATGAGGGGTGAGTGGAAGGCGTGGCTGACCCGCAGGCGACGGGTCTTACGGCCTTGGGAGGTGAAATGAGCCGATATTTCCGCCACCGCGGTCTCGTCGCCGGAGATGACAACCGCCTGCGGGCCGTTCACCGCCGCCACCGAAACGGTCTCGGGGAGGAGAGGGAAGACCTCGGCTTCGGTGGCCTGCAACGCCACCATCGCCCCACCAGCGGGAAGCGCCTGCATCAACCCACCCCGCGCCACCACCAGACCAACCGCGTCCTGCAACGACATCACCCCGGCCACATGAGCCGCCGCCAACTCACCGACCGAATGCCCCAGCAGGAGATCCGGCCGCATCCCCCAGGACTCCAGCAGCCGGAACAACGCCACTTCGATGGCGAACAGTGCGATCTGAGCGTTCTCCGTCCGATCCAGATCCGCATCCGACGAGGCGAACACCAACTCCCTCAACGACCCACCGAAATGACCGTCGACCTCGTCGAAAGCGGTCGCGAACACCGGGAACGCCTCATACAGCTCCCGGCCCATCCCCGCCCGTTGCGCACCCTGGCCGGTGAACAGAAACCCCAGCCCACCCGGACCGGCCGTCCCGGAGATCACCCCGGCCGAAACGTCTCCCGCCGCCAGCTCCGCCAGCCGACCCACCAGCTCATCCCTGCCTCGACCGACCACCACCGCCCGGTGCTCCAACACCGCACGACCCACAGCCAACGAGTGCGCCACATCCACAGCCGACAGCCGCGCAGCCTTCACGTACAACCGCTCGGCCTGCGCACGCAAAGCCGACCCGCTCCTGGCCGACAACGGCCACACCACCAGCCCGGGGCTCTCACCAGGAGCGACGACCTCCTCCTCCGCGGGCGCCTCCTCCAGCACCACATGCGCGTTCGTGCCGCTGAACCCGAACGCCGACACCGCCGCCCGCCGGGGTGCCCCGGTCTCCGGCCACGGGATCGTCTCGGTCAGCAGGGCGAGCCCACCACCGGCCCAGTCGACGTGCGGGGTGGGGTTCTCGGCGTGGAGGGTGCGCGGGAGGGTGGCGTGCCGCAGCGCCATGACCGTCTTGATTACCCCGCCGACGCCGGAGGCGGCCAGCGTGTGGCCGATGTTGGACTTCAGCGCGCCGAGCCGGAGCGGCCGGTCGGCGGGCCGTTCGCGACCGTACGTGGCCATGAGGGCGCGGGCCTCCACCGGGTCGCCGAGGGCGGTGCCGGTGCCGTGGGTCTCGACCGCGTCGACGTCGGCGGCGGAGAGTCCGGCGTTCGCCAGAGCCAGCCGTACGACCTGCTGCTGGGCGGTACCGTTGGGCGCGGTCAGGCCGTTGGAGGCGCCGTCCTGGTTGAGCGCGGAACCGCGGACCACGGCCAGCACGCGGTGGCCGTTGCGCAGGGCGTCGGACAGCCGTTCCAGGACGAGCACGCCGACGCCCTCGGCCATGCCCATGCCGTCCGCGTCCGCGGAGAAGGGCTTGCACCGGCCGTCGGGGGACAGCACGCGCTGGCGGCTGAGTTCCACGAACGCCCCGGGGGTGGACAGCACGGTGGCGCCGCCGCTCAGCGCGAGGGAGCAGTCGGACTGGCGCAGGGCCTGGCAGGCGAGGTGCAGGGTGACCAGCGACGTCGAGCAGGCGGTGTCGACGGTGATGGCGGGACCTTCGAGGCCGAGCGCGTAGGCGATCCGCCCGGAGGCGACGCTGGGCACGACGCCGGTCGCGAAGTGACCCTCCAGGTTCGCCGGGGCCTGCTCGAAGAGGGGGCCGTACTGGTGGTGGTTGATCCCGACGAAGACGCCGGTCTGGCTGCCGCGCAGGGAGGACGGGGCGATCCCGGCCCGTTCGAACGCCTCCCAGGAGGTCTCCAGCAGCAACCGCTGCTGCGGATCCATCGCCAACGCCTCACGCGGAGAGATCCCGAAGAACCCCGCGTCGAACCGGTCGGCGTCGTCCAGGAAGCCGGCGGCGCGGGCGTAGGTGCTCCCCGAGGTCGCGGGGTCCGGGTCGTACAGGGAGGTGAGGTCCCAGCCCCGGTCGGCGGGGAAGTCGCCGGCGGCGTCGCGGCCCGCGAGGACGAACTCCCACAGGTCCTCCGGGGAGCGCACGCCACCGGGGTACCGGCAGGCCATCGCGACGACGGCGATCGGCTCCCGGCTCCTGTCCTCGGTCTCCTTCAACCTCCGGTTCGCCCTGCGCAGCTCACCGGTGACGCGCTTGAGATACTCGCGCAGCCTGTCCTCGTCCACCACCGTGATCCCCCCGATTCCTAGGCGCCGAGCTCTCGGTCGATGAGATCGAAGATCTCGTCGTCGGTCGCGGACGAAAGGTCGTCGTCTTCCTCGTCGCCCGGGGTGCTGTCGCCCGGGGCGCTGTCGTCGGTGCCGAGTTTCGCCAGCAGAGCCGTGAGCCTTTCGGCGACGACCGCACGCTCCTCGCCCCTGAGGGAGGTGACCGCGGCCTCCAGGCGGTCGAGCTCGGCGTGCGGGGACGGCTCGGCGCCGACGAGCAGCGATCGCATGTGCCCGGCCAGCGCGGCCGGGTTGGCGTGCTCGAACACCACGGTGACCGGCAGGCGCAGGCCCGTCGCGGCGTTGAGCCGGTTGCGCAGCTCCACGGCGGTGAGCGACTCGAAGCCGAGTTCCCTGAACGCCCGGTCCGCGCCGATCGCCCGGGGCGAGGTGTGGCCCAGCGCTTCCGCGACGTGGCCGATCACCATCCGCAGCAGCTCGCGCTCCTGCTCGGCGGGCGGCAGCGTGGCCAGGCGGCGGGCGTACGTCTCGTCCGGGTTCTCAGACTCGTCGGTGCGGTGCCGCGTGCCGGTGAGGTCGGCGAGGTCGGCGAGGTCGGCGACCAGGGGCCGAGGCCGGGCGGAGGCGAAGACCGGGGTGAACGTCTCCCAGTCCACGTCGGCGACCGCGGCGAAGACCGCGCCGCCGGTCAGGACCCGGTCCAGGCGGTCCAGGGCCGTCGCGGGGTCGAGGGACGGCAGCCCCTGGCGGCGGAGCCGTTCCGCGTCCACCTGTTCGGAGAGGCGTTCGCTGTCCCAGACGCCCCAGGCGACCGAGGTCGGGCGGTGTCCGGGACGGCCTCTGCCGTACACGGCGTACGCGTCGAGGAAGGCGTTGGCGGCGGCGTAGGCGCCGTGGTCGCCGCTGCCCCACACCCCGGCGATCGAGGAGAAGAGGACGAACGCGTCCAGCCGGTCGTGGTCGAGCAGCTCGTCCAGGTGCGTCGCGCCGTGCACCTTGGCGGCGACGGCGTCGGCGAACTCCCCGACCGTGGTCTCCGCCAGCGAGGCCAGCCGCGCCGCGCTCGCGGCGTGCACCACCGTACGCGGGGAGTGCCCGTCCGCCCGCAGCCGGTCCAGCAGCGCCGCGACCGCGTCCCGGTCGGCGACGTCGCAGCTCACGGTCGTGACGGTGACTCCCCTCTCCGCCAGCTCGCCCGCCAGCGCGTCCACCCCCTCCGCCCCGGTGCCGCGACGGGAGGCGAGCACGATGTGCTCGGCGCCGCGTGCCGCGAGCCAGCGGGCGAGGTGCGGCGCCAGCGCGCCGGTGCCGCCGGTGACCAGCGCGGTGCCGGACGTACGGAACCTCGCGGGCGCGGTGAGCGGCGCCCTGACCAGGCGGCGGACCAGGACGCCGGTGTCGCGGATCGCGACCTGGTCCTCGTCGCCGAGCCCGGCGAGCACTCCGCAGAGCCGGTCCCAGGCGGTGTCGTCGAGCGTCTCGGGCAGGTCGGCGAGACCACCCCAGACGCGGGGCTGTTCGAGGGCGGCCACCCGGGCCAGTCCCCAGGTCTCGGCGTGGACCGGGCGCCGTACCGGGTCTCCGGAGCCGGTGGACACGGCACCGGAGGTGATCGACCACAGCGGGACGGTCCATCCGGTCTCGGCCAGCGCCTGGACCAGGGCCAGCAGGCCGGCCACCCCGGCGGGCACGGCCGGGTGACGGGCGTGGGGGTCCTCGTCGAAGGCGAGCAGGGAGAGGATGCCCGCGGGCCGGTCGCGACCGGTGAGCGTCCGCACGACCTCGTCGCGGTCCGCGGCGCCGTCCAGGACGAGGGTCACCGGCCGGGCTCCGTGCCGTTCCAGCGCCTTGGCCGCCGCCCGGACGAGAACGGGGTCGTGGTCGCCCGCGGGGGCGAGCACCAGCCATTCGCCGGTCAGCGCGCCTCCGGCCGGTGTGTCCGCCGTGTCAACTGTGTCCGCTGTGTCCGTGACCGGATGCCAGGCGACGTCGTACCCCCAGGTGTCCTGCGCGACGGCGGGCTCGACCGGCCGCAGCCAGTAGTGCTTTCTCTGGAAGGGGTAGGTGGGCAGGTCCGCGTCCAGATCCGGGAGCGCGTCCCCGAACGCCGGACTCCAGTCGACCTCCACCCCGTGGACGAACGCCTCACCCAGCGACAGCAGGAAGCGGTCCATGCCCCCTTCGTCGCGGCGCAACGTCCCCACCGCCGCGCCCTCAACCCCCGCCGCCTCCAGGGATTGCTCCACCCCCACCGTCAACACCGGATGCGGACTCACCTCCACAAACACCCGATGCCCCGCCTCGATCAACCCCTGGGTAGCCTGCGCGAACCGCACCCGCTCGCGCAGATTCCGGAACCAGTACCCGCCATCCAGCGGCTCGTCCAACCACCGCCCGCTCACCGTGGAAAAGAACGGCACCCGGGGCGCTTGCGGTGAAATACCCGCCAGCGCCTCCATCACCTCAGACCCGATCTCCTCCATCTGCGCCGAATGCGAGGCGTAATCCACCGCGATCAGACGGCTACGCACCCCCGCTCCCTCACACTCGGCCACAAACCCCGCCAACACCCCCGCCTCCCCCGACACCACCGTCGAAGCCGGGCCGTTCTCCGCCGCCACCGACAACCCACCCCACGCCCCGATCCGCTCCTCCACCTGCCGCGCCGACAAAGCAACCGACGCCATCCCACCCCGACCCGCCACCCCAGCCAGCAACCTGCTACGCAACGCCACCACCCGCGCACCATCACCCAGTGACAGTCCCCCCGACACCACCGCAGCCGCGATCTCCCCTTGCGAATGCCCCACCACCGCGACCGGCTCCACCCCGAAGCTCCGCCACACCTGGGCCAGCGACACCATCACCGCCCACAACACCGGCTGCACCACCTCCACCCGATCCAAACCCACCCCGCCACGCACCGCATCGACCACCGAAAAATCAACCAACGGACTCAAAGCCTCAGCACACTCGGCGAACCGCTCCGCGAACACCGGCGAGGACT
>NZ_JBEOWK010000033.1:0-36765 GCF_040295985.1 Streptosporangium sp. NPDC002524
TCTACATCGACAAGGTCGAGAACGAGACCAACGTGCGCATGGCCTCGCGCATCGGCAGCCGCAACCCCGTCTACCGCACCGCCGTGGGCAAGGCGCGGAGCGACTCCTGGCCCTCCCCCGACCGGAGCGGCCGGTGGCCCTCTCCCGCTCGTACGGCGTCCGCGTGTCTCACCGGATCCGGGAAGGTCGCGGAAGGGGTCGCCATCGCGGCGTGCAGGTCGGCGGCGAGGACGCCCAGGTCGGCGGCGAAGGAGGTGCCGCCGGAGACGGCCTCGTCCACGCACCACTCCCAGCCGTCCGCGGCCCCCGGCAGGTACGCGGTGACGAGGGCGAGCAGCAGCTCGGAGCCGTCGTCGGAGCGCCGGGAGACGGACGCGTACGGCGTGGCGGTCGCGGTGAAGCCGACCGACGCCAGGTGCGCGAACACGTCGGGCGCGGGCTGGGGGAGCGGCGCGGGGGGAGTGAGCCATTTCACGACGATCCGCTCATCGACGATCACGGAATGGTTGGTCTGGTCGGCCTCGATCCCCCGCTCGGCGCCCCGGAGACCCTCGTCACTCGATGACAATTGAGTGTCGATTGAGAAAAGAGTGGTGATCGGCGCGGGGAGCGGATGGAATCGACGAACGGCGAATGGGGCCGGTGCGTCGCAGGTCAGAGCCTCGACGAGCTCGCTGCTCCGCCCGTCGCTGGCCCGGGGAACCGTGTCGATCCGGTCCCAGATTGAAGCAGGATTTAACAAACGGACCAAACTTTCCAGGGGTGATGTCGGGGGAAGTCTTGCTCAAGTTAATGTTGACTGCAACACTCCTGCTTTGGTCTGCCGTGTCCCCAACGGCCGGTCTACCCCAATTACACTGAATTCTGAAGGAGTAGCGGCCGTGTCCCGCACCCGGTACACCCGTCGTCTTCCGGCCGCCGCCCTGGCCGCCGGTCTCGCGCTCGCAGTCTCGGCCTGTGGAGGTGAGGCCGCGGACACCGCCGCCGCGCCCGCCGCCAGCGCCTCGGCGGCGCAGCTGAACCCCAACGCCGACCTCTCCAAGCAGAGCGTCACCATCTCCGTCTGGGCGGGCTACACGCCCGAGGACCTCCCCCAGCGGATCAAGGACAACCTCAAGACCACCCTCAAGGTGACGGAGCACGCCACCAACGAGGACATCATGGCGAAGCTCACCGCCGGTGCCGACACCGGCCTCGACGTGGCCTTCGTCTCCGGCCAGTACGCCCAGGCCCTCAACGAGGCCGGGCTGCTGGAGCCGCTGCACCCCGAGCTGATCCCCAACCTCGCGAACCTCTACCCCGAGGCCAAGGAGCTGTCCTACGACAAGGGCAACGTCTTCTCGGTCCCCTACACCTGGGGCACCACGGGCATCTGCTACCGCACCGACCTGGTGAAGACGCCGCCGACGAGTTGGAACGATATTCTCAACCCGCCGGCCGAGGCGCTCAAGAAGGTCACCATGATGACCACCGAGCGCTGGCTGGCACTCCCCGCCATCAAGGCGCTCGGCTACTCGGTCAACACCCGGAGCGACGAGGAGCTCGCCAAGGTCAAGGAGAAGCTCCTGGAGGCGAAGCCGAAGCTGCTCGGCTACGACGACACCACCTTCGGCGAGAAGCTCAAGACCGGCGAGGCCGTGATGGTCGAGGCGTGGGACGGCTGGTGCCCGACCACCGAGAAGAACATCAAGTTCGTGATCCCCAAGGAGGGCAGCGACCTCTGGGTGGACACCATGGTCGTGCTGAAGTCCTCCAAGAACAAGGAGGCGGGCCACGCCTTCATCAACTACATCCTGGACCCGAAGGTCCACGGCTGGGCCGCGACGAACATCCTCTACAAGGTCCCGAACAAGGCCGCGATGGACGCGATGGACCCCAAGCTCAAGGCCGACAACGCCCCGCTGCAGATGACGCCCTCCGACCTGCTCAAGGGTGAGTCGATCATCGACCTCGGCGAGGACTCGACCAAGTTCGGCCGGCTCGCGTCCGAGGTCTCGGCGAAGCAGTGACACGTTCCACCACCGTTTCCGGCGCGTCCGCGAGATCGCGGGCGCGCCGGTCGCGTGCCCTGGGAAGGCTCGTCTTCCTGGGGCCCGGCCTGACGTACCTGCTCGTCCTCCTGCTGGTACCGCTCGCCCTGCTCATCAGCTTCACGATCTTCCGCAGGGGCCGGTTCGGCGGGGTGGTCTACGAGGTCACCGGCGAGAACTTCGCCCGGTTGCTCGACCCGCTCTATCTGGAGGTCCTGCTCGGCTCGGTGAAGCTGGCCACGATCGCCACGCTGATCGCCCTGCTGGTCGGCTACCCGACGGCCTACCTCATCGCCCAGCTCCCGCGGAGGTGGAAGACGATCGCCCTGGTGGCGGTCGTGCTGCCGTTCTGGACCAACTTCCTGGTCCGCATCTACGCCTGGATCATCCTGCTCAGCGGCCCCGGCCTGGTCAACAGCACCCTGCTGGACCTGGGGCTGATCGACAAGCCGCTGGAGCTGCTCTACAACCAGGGCACCATCGTCACCGGCCTCGTCTACTCGTACCTGCCGCTGATGGTCCTGCCGCTGTACGCGGCGATCGAGAAGCTCGACCCGCAGCTGCGCGAGGCCTCGGCCAACCTCGGCGCCTCGCCGGTCCGCACGTTCGCGTCGGTGACGCTGCCGCTCACCCTGCCGGCCGTGTTCACCGGCTGCCTGTTCGTCTTCGTGCCGAGCTTCGGCAACTTCATCATCCCCGAACTGCTCGGCGGCGGCCGTTCCATCATGGTCGGCAACCTGATCAGGGACCAGTTCCTCAAGTCGCGCGACTGGCCGTTCGGATCCACCCTCGCGCTGGCGCTGATCGCCGTGCTGATCGTCCTGCTGCTCCTGCAGGCCTGGAGTGCCCGACGTGCGTAGATCACGCCTGCTGTACGTCCCCTTCTGGGTGACCTACGCCTTCCTGTACACGCCGATCCTCGTGCTCGTCGTGATGTCGTTCAACGCCGGTGAGTCGCCCTACATCTACGAGGGCTTCAGCCTGGACTGGTACGGCGTCCTCGCCCAGAACGCGAAGATCCGCGAGGGGCTCGTCAACACCCTCATCGTGGCCACCGGCTCCACCGCGCTCGCCACGGTGCTCGGCACCCTGCTCGCGGTGGGCCTGGCCCGGCACACCAGGTCGCGGGCGCTCGACGCGCTGGGCGTGCTGCCCGCGGTCCTGCCCGACCTGGTGCTCGCCATCGGGCTGCTGGTGTTCTACGCCACGATCAAGTCGACCCTCGGCCTGCACTCGGTGCTGCTGGCCCACACGGTGTTCGGCATGGCGTTCGTGACCGCGGTGGTCCGCACCCGGCTCACCAACGCCGACACCTCCCTGGAGGAGGCGTCCAGGGACCTGGGGGCGACGCCGTTCACCACGTTCCTGCGGGTCACGCTGCCGCAGCTGGCCCCCGGCATCCTGGCGGGCGCGCTGCTGGCGTTCACCCTCTCGATCGACGAGTTCGTCATCGCGTACTTCACGGCCGCGCCCACCACGCCGACCCTGCCCATCGTCATCTACTCAATGGTCCGCTTCGGGGTCACCCCCGAGATCAACGCGCTGGCCACGCTGCTGCTGCTGGTGAGCTTCACCGCGGTGATCGTGACCCAGCGGATGACCCGACTGACGGAGTCGCTGTCCTAATGCTGAAGATCACAGGTGTCAGCCGCCGGTTCGGCGACGTCACGGCGCTGTCGGACGTCTCCCTGGAGATCCGGCAGGGCGAGTTCTTCGCGCTGCTCGGCCCCAGCGGCTGCGGCAAGACGACGCTCCTGCGGATCCTGGCGGGCTTCGAGTCACCCGACGAGGGCTCCGTCACGCTCGACGGCGCCGACCTGCTCGGCCAGGCGGCCCACCGCCGCCCGGTGAACCTGATGTTCCAGTCGTACGCGCTGTTCCCGCACATGACCGTGGCGAAGAACGTCGCGTACGGCCTGGAGCGGGAGAGGCTGGGCAGGGCGGAGGTGCGCCGCCGGGTCGGCGAGGTGCTGGAGAAGGTCGGCCTGGACACCATGGCCGGGCGCAGGCCGCAGCAGCTGTCCGGCGGCCAGCGGCAGCGGGTCGCGCTGGCCCGCGCGATCGTGAAGCGGCCGCGCCTGCTGCTGCTCGACGAGCCGCTGTCGGCGCTGGACAAGAAGGTGCGCGCGGAGATGCAGCTGGAGCTCAAGCGGCTGCAGAACGAGGTCGGCATCACCTTCGTCGTGGTCACCCACGACCAGGAGGAGGCGATGTCGCTCGCCGACAGGATCGCGGTCTTCAACGCGGGCTCCGTCGAGCAGATCGACGCCCCGGTGGAGCTGTACGAGCGCCCGCGCACCCCGTTCGTCGCCGATTTCGTGGGGGCGAACAACATCTTCCCCGGCCGGGCATGCTCGGTCGGCCTGGCCGGGGACGGGCTCGGCGTGCTCCCCGGGATCTCGAACCTGCCCGACGGCACGCCCGCGCTGCTCGCCGTGCGGCCGGAGCGGCTCAGGCTCGGCACCGAGGGGGTGCTGCGCGGCGAGGTCGTCGACGTGAGCTTCTTCGGCGGCGTCTCGCACGTGTCGGTCCAGGTGAACGGGCGTCCCACGCCCGTCCTGGTGGCCACCCCCGGGGCCACGCAGGTGCGTGCCGGTTCCCTCGTCGCGCTGAGCTGGGCGGACGGGGACGGAGTGCTGATCCCTCAATGAGAAGACTTGAGCGGGTTGTTCGTCGCGGTCCTGGCGTAGTCGAGGATGAGCTCCGCCGCCTCCTGCGGGCCGATCACCGGGTGGCGGGCCGTTATGCGGTAGCCGTAGGCGTCCTCCAGCGCGACCAGGTTGCGGGCGATGGGCAGCGAGTCGCCGGACAGCCTGAAGGTCTCCAGGGCGGCCCCGGTGTCGAGGATGCTCTGGTAGAGGGAGACCTGGCGGTCGTAGAGCGTGGTCAGCAGCAGGGCGTACATCCTGTTGCGGGGCGCGGCGCCGCCGAGCTCGTTGAGCAGCCGGACGTCCGGGTCGTCCGGGCCGTGCGGCAGCCCCGAGCGGATGGTCACGACGAGCTTCTCCGCGGGGTCGCGCATGCCGCCGATCCGCTTGAGCCGCTGCTCGTAGAAGCGCTCCATCCCGGCGTGGTGGGCGTCGACCAGCAGCTCGCTGAGGCGCGGGTAGTGGTAGAGGACCGCCCCGGAGGTGAGGCCGGCCTCCTCGGCGACGTGGTTGAGGTGCACCCCCTCGGTGCCGTGCCGGATGATCGCCCGGTGTGCGGCCGCGATGAGATCCAGGCGCCGGTCCGCCCGACCCTTGCGCGTCATATTCCCCCGCTCGTTGAAAACCACGCTCTGTGCCGGGGTCCATAGTGACCCTTTCCCAGCGTTTTTACCAGCCAAGAATTGAACCATTCTTCAAAAGCCGCAACCCCTAGACGCAAGGAGGCGTGATGTCCCTCACGATCCTGTTCATGCCCGAGAGTGCCTACGGGCCGACGAACAACTGCATCGGCATCGGTGACATTCTTCGTAAGCGCGGACATCGAGTCGTTTTCGCAGCTGAGGCCTCCTGGAAGGGGAAATTGACGGCCCTCGGATTCGAGGAGGACCTGGTCGATCTCGCGCCGCCGTCCGAGGAGGAGCAGGACGCCGGGCAGTTCTGGAAGGACTTCATCAGGGACACCGCCCCCGAATACCGCAAGTCGACCCTGGAGCAGCTGGAGACGGTCACCAAGCCGATCTGGGACGCGCTTATCGACGGCGCCAAGTACTGCGAGCCTCAGCTGAAGGCGATTATCGAGCGGGTCGAGCCGGACGTCATCGTCGAGGACAACGTCATCACCTTCCCGGCGCTGCTGACGGCGGGCAAGCCGTTCGTCCGCATCGTGTCCTGCAACCCGCTGGAGGTGCGCGGCGAGGGCGTCGCCCCGGTCTTCTCCGGGCTGCCCGCCGACGACCGCTCCGAGTGGGGCGCCTTCGAGGCCGAGTACGACCGCACCCACCGCGAGATCTGGACCGCCTTCAACGAGTGGGTCGTCGAGCAGGGCGCCCGCCCGCTGCCGGACCTGGACTTCATCCACGAGGGCGACCTCAACCTGTACGTCTTCCCGGAGATCGCCGACTACACCGAGGCCCGGCCGCTGGGCGACTCCTGGCACCGCCTGGACTCCTCGGTGCGCGAGACGGACGGCGGCTTCGAGCTGCCCGCGTCGCTGGCCGGGGAGGGGCCGCTGGTCTACTTCTCGCTGGGCTCGCTCGGCTCGGCGGACGTCGCCCTCATGCGGCGGGTCGTCGACGTGCTGGCCACCACCCCGTACCGCTTCATCGTCTCCAAGGGCCCGCTGCACGAGGAGATCAAGCTGGCCGACAACATGTGGGGCGCCGAGTTCGTCCCGCAGACCAAGATCATCCCACTGGTCGACCTGGTCATCACGCACGGCGGCAACAACACCACCACCGAGGCGCTGCACTTCGGCAAGCCGATGATCCTGCTGCCCCTGTTCTGGGACCAGTACGACAACGCGCAGCGCGTCCACGAGCTCGGCTACGGCGTGCGCCTGGCCACCTACGCCTTCTCCGACGAGGAGCTGACCGGCGCGCTGGAGCGGCTCCTGGGCGACACCGCGCTCCGCGAGCGCCTCGCCGCCGCGGGCGAGGAGATCCGCGGCCGGGACGGCCTGCGCAGGGCCGCCGACCTGATCGAGCGGGCGGGCGCCTGACGGCTCCGCATCACCACGACGAGGGAAGTTCCATGGGCAAGTTGATCAATCCGGCGACCGGCGACCTGCTGCGGGAGGTGGCCGACACCCCGATCGAGGAGGTGGCCGCCGCCGTGCGGCGGGCCCGCGCGGCGTTCGAGGAGTGGAGCACGGCGACCCCGGCCGAACGGTCCAGGGTGCTGCTGCGCTTCGCCGACCTCGTCGAGGCCGACGCCGAGGAGCTCACCCGGCTGGAGGTCACCGAGACCGGCAAGCCCGCGGCGGTCTTCCGCGACGGCGAGCTGCCCTTCGCGGCCGACAACCTGCGCTTCTTCGCCGGCGCGGCCCGCTCGCTGGACGGCACCGGCGCGGGGGTGCTCAGCTCCGGCTACACCTCGGTGCTGGTCCGCCGCCCGGTCGGGGTCGTGGGATCGATCGCCCCCTGGAACTTCCCCCTGGTCATGGGGGTCTGGAAGATCGGCCCCGCGCTGGCGGCCGGGAACGCGGTGGTCATCAAGCCCGCCCCGCAGACGCCGGGCACCACGCTGCGGATGGCGCAGCTGTTCGCCCGCGCCGGCGCGCCCGAGGGCCTGCTCCAGGTCGTCCTGGGCGACGCCGAGGTGGGCGAGGCCCTCGTCGCCGACCCGGGCGTCGACATGGTGAGCGTCACGGGCTCCACCGCGACCGGCCGCGCCGTCATGCGCGGCGCCACCGGCTCCCTGAAGCGTGTCCACCTGGAACTCGGCGGCAAGGCCCCGGCGCTGGTCTTCGGCGACGCGGACCTGTCCGAGATGGCGAGGGGCGTCGCGATGGGCGCCACCTACAACACCGGCCAGGACTGCACGGCCGCGACCCGCGTCTACATCTCCCGCGACGTGTACGACGAGGCCGTCGAGGCGCTCCACGCGACGCTGGCCCAGATCACGGTAGGCGACCCCTGGGACCCGGCGACCGACATCGGCCCGCTGATCTCCGCCGGGCACCGCGACCGCGTGCACGGCTTCGTGGAGCGTTCCGTCGCCGCGGGCGCCTCCGTGCTGCACGGCGGCGTCCCGCTTGAGGGCCCCGGTTTCCACTATCCGCCCACCCTGGTTTCCGGCGCCGCGCAGAACAGTGAGATCGTTCAGGGTGAGCTTTTCGGCCCGGTCCTCGTGGCACTGCCGTTCGACGGCGAGGACGAGGCGGTACGGCTGGCCAACGACACCCCCTACGGGCTGGCCTCCTCGGTCTGGTCCAGGGACGTGGCGCGGGCACTGCGCGTCTCGCACCGGCTCGATGTGGGTGTGACCTGGGTGAACGACCATCTGCCCATCGCGTCCGAGGCGCCGCACGGCGGGGTCAAGGGAAGTGGCTTCGGTAAGGACATGAGTCAGGAGGCGGTTCAGGAATACTCTGTGACCCGCCATCTGATGATCAAGCATCAGGCTCCGGAGGTGAGGGATTCCTTCCGGCCCGCCTGAAAACTTTGACGCCGTATGTCCCATTTAGGGGGATATGTCGGCAATTACTCCATTCGAAGTGACATAAAGGATGTGCTCAAATTGCTTCCGCCGCTTCCAAATCCGGCGAGGGGTTACGTAGGCCAGTGATGACACAAGACCGCCGGAGCCACCGCGCGTCAGGGGTGGGCAGTCGACTCCTGCCGGCGAACTGGCGCGTGCGTCCCCGACTGGTCGCGCTGATCCTGCTCCCGACCGCCGCGGCCGTCCTCCTTACCGGGCTCCAGCTCACCACGGCACTGTCCACGGCCGGTGAGTACCGCCGGATGACCGAGGTCGCCTCGCTGGTCGAGTCGCTCGGCACCCTCTCCCACGAGATGGCCGAGGAACGCGACCTCACCGCCTGGTCCATCGCCGTCGCCACCCGTGCCAACCTCAACAGGGTCACGGAGCAGCGCGCGGTGGTCGACCGGAGCGGCGACCAGGCGCTGGCCGCCATGGACGCCCTCGACGCTTCGCAGGCCGCCCGCGTCCGTACCGAGGTCGCCCAGATCCGCCGCTGGCTCGACGGGCTCCCCGGCCTGCGCAGGCTGATGACCGAGGGAAGCGTGCTCCCCCGGGCGGCCCTCGGCATGTACACGCGGATGATCACCGACTTCATCACCCTCCACGACGACCTGGGCCGAAGCGGCGGCGACGAGCGCCTCATCGGGGACGCGCTCGCGCTGGGCGCGCTGACCCGGGCCAAGGAGCAGGTCGCCAGGCAGCGGGGCACCCTCCTGGTCAGCTTCCTGGACCGCAAGTTCGACTTCGACGACCCCGCCGACCTCCTCGGCGCGTACCGGAGCCAGCTGAGCGAGGAGAACGCCTTCCGCGCCACCGCCTCCGCCGCCGACACCAAGGGCTTCCGCGAGGCGGTCACCGGCCCCAGGGTCGACCAGGCCGACTCCATGCGCGCTCTCGTCATGTCCCTCATGCGCGAGAACAAGCCGCTGGAGCGCGGGCGCGGCTGGCTCGCGAGCGCCAACACCTGGTACGGCGCCTCCACCTCGATCGTGGACGGCATGCGGACCGTCGAGCGCCGCCTGGCGTCCGCGGTCGTCTCCCGCAGCCAGGAGCTGGAGAGCGCCGAGCAGCGCAGCGCGGTGATCTCCGGAGCCTCGATCCTGGTCCTGCTGGTCCTGATCCTGCTCATCACCGCCTGGGTGGCCGGCACGCTCGTCCGGCCGCTGCGCAGGCTGCGCAGCGAGGCTCTCGAGGTGGCCGACACCCGGCTGCCCGAGACCGTCCGGGTGCTGCGGGAGTCCGGGGACCAGGCGCCGAACGTCGAGGTGCCCTCCATCGGGGTGGCCTCCCGCGACGAGATCGGGGAAGTGGCCAGGGCCTTCGACGAGGTCCACCGCGAGGCCATCCGGCTCGCCGGTGACGAGGCCCGCCTGCGCAGCAACATCAACGCGATGTTCGTCAACCTCTCCCGCCGCACCCAGTCGCTGGTGGAACGGCAGATCGACCTCATCGACGACCTGGAGCAGGGCGAGCAGGACGAGGGCCGGCTGGGCAGCCTCTTCAAGCTGGACCACCTGGCCACCCGCATGCGCCGCAACTCCGAGAACCTCCTGGTCCTCGCGGGCCAGGAGCAGAGCCGCCGGTGGAGCGAGCCCGTCCCGCTCAGCGACGTCGTCCGCGCCTCGCTGTCGGAGGTCGAGAACTACGAGCGGGTCAACCTCCGGGTCGAGTCGGGCATCTCGATCATCGGCCAGGCCGTCAACGACATCGTCCACCTGGTCGCCGAGCTCGTCGAGAACGCGATCTTCTTCTCGCCGCAGGACACCAAGATCACGGTGACCAGCAACGGCAACGAGATGGGCGCCGTCATCCTGGCGGTCACCGACTCCGGCATCGGGATGAGCGACGAGGAACTGGCCGAGGCGAACCGCCGCCTGGCCGAGCCCCCCGCGGTGGACCTGTCGGTCTCCCGCCGGATGGGCCTGTTCGTGGTCGGCCGCCTGGCCATGCGCCACGGCATCAGGGTCCAGCTCAGGCGCCCGGAGACCGGCGGCCTCAGCGCCATCGTGCTCCTGCCGGTGCAGGTGGTGGCCCAGTCCACGATGATGCCCGAGATGGCGCTGTCGGGGCAGGGCATGCCGTCCGGCTCCTTCGGCGGCCCGTCGGGCTCGTTCGGCTCCATGTCCAGCATGTCCAGCATGTCGAGCATGTCCGGTCAGGATCCGTTCGGCTCGGTGAACCCCGACCCGTTCGGCTCCGCCCCGAACCCGGACCCGTTCGGGACCGGGCGCGGCGCCCGGCAGCAGGCCGGTCCCGGAACGCCCGCCCAGGCGCCTCCCCAGGTGCCGGCGCCGACGTCCGCGGACCTGTGGTCGGGGCCGGTGGTGCCCGCCTCCGCGGTGGAGGACCTGTGGTCGTCCCCGATGGCGTCGACCGCGCCGCCGTCGTTCCCCTCGGCCTGGCCCGACCCGCCCGCGGTCGACCCCTGGACGCCGCAGCGGCTGGAACCGATGGAGAACACCCAGGCCCTTCCCGTGGTCGAGGTGGCACCGACGGAACCGGAGCCCGAGGAGTTCCTGCCGATCTTCGCGGCGGTGGGGTCCGACTGGTTCCGCAGCGGCGCGTCCGCCGCCCCCGAGCCGGAGCGGGAGCCCGCTCCCGAGCCGGTGGCCGAGGTCAGGCCGCGGCCGCTGGAGCAGCGGGTCAGGCGGGGACCGCAGGGGCTGGAGACCCAGAACATC
Source organism: Streptosporangium sp. NPDC002524 (assembly GCF_040295985.1). Lineage (NCBI taxonomy): Bacteria > Bacillati > Actinomycetota > Actinomycetes > Streptosporangiales > Streptosporangiaceae > Streptosporangium > Streptosporangium sp. NPDC002524. Next base: position 10,843 of record NZ_JBEOWK010000033.1, read on the forward strand.
CCGCAGATCACGCATTCCACACCACCGCCGCAGCAGCACCAGCCGCTGCCGCAGCGGGCACCCCAGCAGCAGGCACCCCAGCAGGCACCCCAGCAGGCGCAGCCGTTGCCGCAGCGGACGCCCCAGCAGCCGCAGCAGCCGGCGCAGCAGCCCAGGCAGGCCGAGCCGGTCGCCGAGAGGCAGCCGTGGAGCACTCCCTCCGACCAGGGGTGGGCGGCCGCCGAGGTCGCGAAGAAGCCCGTGGAGGGCGGGGTGACCGGAGCGGGCCTTCCCAAGCGGGTGCCCAAGGCGAACCTCGTGCCCGGAGCCGCCTCGGCGGCCCCGGCGGCTCCGGCCCCCCCGATGCCGCCGATCTCGGCGGAACGGGTGCGCAGCCGTCTGTCCAGTTTCCAGCAAGGCGTACGGCAGGGGCGTGCTGAGATGAGCGAGCGCGCCAACGCCGTCGAGGGAGAGAACCAGCAGTGAACAACCAACTCAGCCAGGCCGCCCGCGGCTTCAACTGGCTGATCACCGAGTTCGTCAAGGAGATGCCCGGAGTGGCGCACGCGGTGATCGTCTCCGCGGACGGGCTTCCGCTGGCCTACTCCCAGGGCTTCCCCAAGGACAGGGCGGACCAGCTCGCCGCGATCACGGCGGGCCTGATCAGCCTCACCCAGGGCGCCTCGCGGGTCTTCGAGGGCGGTCCCGTGGCACAGACGGTGATCGAGATGCAGCGGGGCCTCCTGCTGACCATGTCGATCAGCGACGGTTCCGCGCTGGCCGTGCTGGCCTCGCCGGACTGCGACATGGGCCTCGTGGCCTACCAGATGACATTGCTCGCAGAGCGTGCCGGCCAGGCCCTGACGCCTGCGCTCCGGGCCGAACTGCAGTCGGTTCAGCGATAGGGGGGTGATATGGACGCACCAGGTTGGCGTGGCCCGGAGGAATCTCTGGGCACGTCCCAGGCCAAGAGCGGGCGAGATCGTTTGATCCGTCCGTACGCTGTGACCGGGGGCAGGACCGCTCCCCGGATGCAGCTGGCTCTCGAGGCGCTGGTCTCCTCGGCGACGTTCGCGGGCGTGGACCCCTCCACGCTCTCCACGGAATATCAGGCGATCATCTCGTTGTCCCGGCAGGTGCGCTCGGTTGCCGAGCTCTCCGCTCTGTTGCGCATGCCTCTCGGCGTGACCCGGGTGTTGATCGCGGACATGGCGGCCGAGGGCTTGGTGCAGATCCACCAGCCGTCGCTGGATGCGGGTAAGCCGGATCTCAATTTGCTTGAAAGGGTGCTCAGTGGGCTTCGCAGGCTCTGACGCCGGAATGACGTCGACGAAGATCGTCGTTGCCGGCGGGTTCGGTGTCGGCAAGACGACCTTCGTCGGCGCGGTCTCCGAGATCATGCCGCTGACCACGGAAGCGGTGATGACGGAGGCGAGTGCGGATGTCGACGACCTCTCGCACATTCCGACAAAGCGCACCACCACGGTCGCCATGGACTTCGGCCGTGTCTCGCTGGACCGCGACCTGATCCTGTACCTGTTCGGTACGCCGGGTCAGCACCGGTTCTGGTTCATGTGGGACGACCTCGTGAAGGGCGCGATCGGTGCGATCGTGCTCGTCGACACCCGGCGGCTGGCCGACAGCTTCCCGGCGATCGACTACTTCGAGGAGGCCGGCCTGCCGTTCGTCGTGGCCCTCAACGGGTTCGGCGGATCGCACGTCCACGGTGAGGAGGAGGTGCGGGAGGCTCTCACGATCTCCCCGCACATCCCCGTCGTCCGGACCGACGCCCGGTCCCGCGACGCCGTGAAGTCGACCTTGATCACCTTGGTCGAGCACGTCCTGACGCTCAGGGTCTGACGTCACGGTGTGGGCCCCGTCCCTGGTGGGACGGGGCCCACACCCGTTTCCGCCCCCGGGTCGGGCCCGTGGGGAGGAGCGGCGGGGTGTTCCCGGCCCCGCCCCCCGGGGCATTCGGCTATTTAAGGGGAATGCCCGAAATGAATGATAAAGAATTCCGTAAAGGCGCCCGAATTCGGTGACGGCGCGGATGCGCGACAGGCTCCCGCTCGCGGACGCGCCGGGTGACCGCGCGAACGCGATTCAGCGTCATTACCGCCGGGAACGCCAATGGCCCGCGACGCCGGCCGATCACACGACCACCGATTTCACGGTGGTCGTTTCTGTTCCGTGCGGGAAACGGGCCCGGCGTGAAATGAGGGCCCGCCCGCGAGAGGGCCGTCCATGAGAAGACCGTTCATGGGAAGACCGTTCACGAGTAGGCCGTCCATGAGAAGAGCGTCCGCGAGAAGACCGTCCGGGAGAAGAGCGTCCGCCAGAGGGCCGTTCGCGAGAAGGTTCGCGCGGGAGTGAGTCAGGGGAACGAGGTCACGAGAAAGCGGCCCGCGGGGAAGAGGGCTCGTCGAAAGCGGGTTCGCGCGGAAAAAGGGGAGAAACGGCGGCGGCCGGTGGCGTGAACCCCACGCCACCGGCCGCCGTCCCCTCGCCGTTCCTACATCGGCAGGGCCTCCACGATGGAGGAACCGCCGGTGAGCTCTATCTGACGGCTGAGCCGGAAGCCCGCCTTGCCCAGGAGCTCCGCGTACTCGGAGGTGCTGCGCTCCATGCCCTCGCCGAACAGGGCCAGCATCCGCATGTCGACGTCCTTGCTGATGTGCGGCCGGGAGTCGTCCGGGACCACGAACTCCACGATGAGCACCCGGCCGTCGTCGGCGATGACCTCCCTGATGTTGCGCAGGATCCGCGTCGAGTCCTCGTCGGACCAGTTGTGGAGCACGCTGCTCAGCATGTAGGCGTCCGCCCCCGGGGGCACGGAGACGAAGAAGTCGCCGCCGACGAATTTACAACGATCTTCAAGATCGGCCTCGGCGAAGTACTCCCGGGCCCCGCTGACCACGTGTTCCTGGTCGAACAGCACTCCGTCGACAGTTGAGTGGTCCTTCAGTACCTCGGCCAGGATGTGTCCCTTGCCGCCGGCCACGTCCACCAGGGTCCGCACGCCGGAGAAGTCGTAGCGGGAGGCCACGGCCTCGGCGAACGGCTGCGCCCTGACCACCATGTAGTCGTCGAACAGCGCGCCCGCCTCCGGGTTGGCCTTGAGGTACCCGTAGAAGGGCCCGTGCCGCTCCGTGAAGCCCGACGTCCCGGTGCGCACGGTCTGCGGGACCTTGCCCATGCCGTACCAGAAGCCGTCCTCGGCGATCATCCGCACCGCGGAGCGCAGCGAGCCCGGCGTGTCGTCGCCGAGGGTCGCACCCGCCTCGGTCAGCTCGTACGTGCCGTGCGCGGCGGTCGCGACCATGCCCATGGAGGCGAGCTGGCGCAGCACCCTGCCGAGCGCGGGCGCGTTGGCGCCGCAGCGCAGCGCGAGTTCGTCGACGGTGAGGGCACCGTCTCGCAGGTGGTCGGCGCAGCCCAGCTCGGCCATCGTGGCCAGGGCGGCGAAACGGGAGACACCGCCGATCGCGTCCCAGACCGGTGCCTGTGGGTCGCTCATGCCAATCCTCTCTTCTCCGGGGTGCGGTCCGGAGGTGAGTCGTGTTTCCTGAGGGAGGGGTGCTTCAGGGAGTCGCTTCGAGGGAGTCGCTTCGGAGAGTCGCTTCAGGGGGTCGCCCGGGGAATCGCTTCAGGGGAGTCGATTCGGGGGAGTCGTTTCAGGGAGTCCAGGCCGACGGGCTCCGCCTGCCGCGCACCAGGCGGCCGACCTCGGCGCGCAGGTGCACGAAGGCGGGGTGCTCGCGGGTGGTGATCTGGTCGCGCGGCCCCGGCAGGTCCACGCGCAGGTCGCCCACGATCCCGGCGGGGGCCTTGGACAGCACCACGACGCGGTCGCCGACGTAGACGCTCTCGTCGATGTCGTGGGTGATCAGCACGATCGTCATGTTGTGCAGGCCCCGGACCCGCAGGGTCAGGTCCTCCAGGTCCTCGCGGGTCTGGGCGTCGACGGAGCCGAACGGCTCGTCCATCAGCAGCAGCGCCGGACGGTAGGCCAGCGCGCGGGCGATGGACACCCGCTGCTGCATGCCGCCGGACAGCTGCCACGGGTACTTGGCCGCGGCTCCCTGCAGCCCGACCTCCTCCAGCGCCTCCAGCGCCGACTCCCTGCGCCGCCCCTTGTCCAGGCCCTTGCGGCGCAGCGGGAGCGAGACGTTGTCGGCCACCGACATCCAGGGGAACAGGGAGCGGCTGTAGTCCTGGAAGACCACGGCCAGGTTGTCGGGTGTCTGCTCGACGCGGACGCCGTTGAGCGTGACCTGGCCGCCGGTGGGCCGGATCAGCCCCGCGATGGAGCGCAGCAGGGTGGACTTGCCGCACCCGGAGGGGCCGACGACGCACACCAGCTCACCCTGGGCGACCTTCAGATTGACGCCGCCCAGCGCGTTGTGCGCGGTGGGACCGCTGCCGTAGGTATGGGAAAGGTTCGTGATTTCGAGCACAGCAGGTCCTCAGGTCGTCTGCTTGGCGGATCGGTGCCAGGACAGGACACGTCGCTCGGCCGCGAGGAACGCCGAGTTGAGCGCGTATCCCAGGACGCCGAGCACCACGATGGTCGCCCACACACCGGGGAAGTCGTACGACCTCTGGGCCTCCAGGAGCTGGAAGCCGATCCCGTCGGTGCTGCCGATCAGCTCGGAGAGCACCATGAGGATCAGCGCCAGCGACAGGCTGACCCGGAGCCCGGCGAAGATCTTCGGCATGGCCGAGGGGAGGATGACCCGGAACAGCCGCTCGCGGCCCGTCAGCCCGAAGACCCGCGCGGTGTCCAGGTGCTGGCGGTCGACGTGCCTGGCCCCGTCGCACGCGTTGATCAGGACCGGCCAGACGATGCCGAACGCGATGAAGTTGATCTGCATCCGGGGGCCGATGGCGAACAGCGCCAGGAACAGCGCGAGCAGCATGGGCGGGGGGATGGCGCGGGCGAACTGCACCAGCGGGTCGACGAGGCGGAAGAGCAGCGGGGAACGGCCCAGGGCGACCCCGAGGGCGATCCCGGCGACCCCGGCCAGCACCCAGCCGGTCAGCAGCCGGCCGACGCTCGTGGGGATGTTCTCCAGCGCCGCCTCGGTGAGCCACAGCCGCTCCGCGGGACCGGTCAGCCACATCGTGTACGCGCTGGCCGCGATCTGCGACGGAGGCGGGAAACTCAGCATCTCCAGGTAGCGGGTGAGCAGCTCCCACAGCGCCACGACGGCCACGACCGGCCACAGCCGGTTGACGACGCGCACCGCGCCGCTCATCACACCACCTCCGTACGGGCGGTGTGCCAGCGGAAGAGCCGCCGCTCCGCGAGCACGAACAGGCTGTTGGTGACCACGCCGATGACACCGGCCCACATGGCGGCGGCGATGACGTACTCCGTCGCGTCCACGCCGCCCGCGCTCTCCAGGACGTAGCTGCCGATGCCGTCGGCGCCGCCGCCGATCAGCTCCGTGCTGATCGCCACGATGAGCGCGATCGCCGACGCGAGCCGGACGCCGGTGGCGATGAAGGGCGCGGTGCTCGGCAGGGAGACCCGCCACAGCACGGCCGGCTTCCCGAACCCGAAGCTGCGCAGCGTCTCCTTGGCGAGCGGGTCGACGTCCTTGAGGCCGTACATCGTGTTGATCAGGACGGGCCAGGTCGCCGCGTAGACGACCAGGGTGACCTTCATGTCGAATCTCTCGGAGAACACGGCGAGGGCCAGCGGGATCAGCGCGATCGACGGGATCGGGCGCAGGAACTCCACGATCGGCCGCAGCGCGTTCTCCACGCGGGGCAGGCTGCCGAGCAGTAACCCCGCGGGCACCGCGACGGCGACCGTGATCAGCAGCCCGGTCGCCCAGGCGCCGAGGGTCGAGGCGACGTCGGAGAGAAACTCCCCGTCCGTCACGAGGGCGACCGCCCGGCCGAGCACGGTGGAGACCAGCGGGAACGCGAGCGGGTCGATCAGCCCGGCCCGGCCCGCGGCCTCCATGACGCAGAACAGCCCCGCGACGCCGAGGGCGCCGCAGAGCAGTCTGCTGTCGAGCGGGTTGCGCCTTGTCACCCGAGGTTTCCGGGGAGGATCGCCTTGGCCTGGAGCGGGCTCGTGAGGTACCCCTGCTCCAGCATGAGGTCGGCGACCCGCTGCAGGCGGGTCTCGTCAAGGCTGGTCGGGAAGGACCCGAGCGTGATGACGGCCGCGGTCGCGGCGTCGATCTTGGTGTAGGTCGGCAGGATCTCCTCGACGGCCTTGCGGTCGGTGGCGGCGATCTGCTGGGCCTTGGCGACCGCGCGCTGGAAGGCGGCGACCGTCTTGGGGTTCTCGGTGGCGAACTTCTCGGTGACGGCCACGCCCGCGATGGGGAAGTCCGCGGTGGAGTCGACCATGGTGTCGGCGAGCTTCTGGGCGCCGAGGTTCTTCTGCACGGCGGTCAGGGCCGGCTCCGTCATCCAGGCGGCGTCGACGGTCTTGCTGGCCAGCTGGGCGCCCATCTCGGGGAAGGGGAACTCGACGAACTCCACGTCCTTCTCGGTGAGGCCGTTCGTCTTGAGAACCGTGGTCACCGCCAGGGTGCCGATGTTCTGCTTGCTGTTGACCGCGATCTTCTTGCCCTTGAGGTCGGCGGGCGTCTTGATCCCGGAGTCCTTCGGCACCATGAGGTTGAACGAGTTCGGGGCGGCCTGGTAGAGGTCAGAGATGATCTTCATCTTCTGGCCCTTGGAGACGGCGAGGAAGGTGGAGACGTAGTTCGTCTGGGTGGCGTCCAGGGTGCCGCCCATGAGACCCTGCTGGGCCTGGGCGCCTCCGGGTACCGGTTCGATCTCGACGGTGAGTCCCTCGGCCTTGAAGAAGCCCTTGTCCCTGGCGATGTAGAGCGCCGCCGAGTCGGGGATCGGCAGTGCCCCCATCTTGATGGTGGTCTTCTCCAGGCCGCCCACGTTCGCGGCGCTGGTGTCAGCGGGGGTGTCAGAGCTTCCGCAGGCGCTCAGCGCGAGGGCGGCGGCCACTCCCGCGACGACGGCCCGGCTCGCAAGTTTGAACCTCATGGGTCTCCTTAGCTGCGTTTGACCGCCCCTGCCGGAACTCGCGTAACTCATCGGGCGACATGGAGGGGGTCCCGGGAGGCATGTTGGTCAAGGGGGGTATGCCGACCGCGGATCAGAGTAGCGGAGTAGATCAGTCAAATTACAAATATTGCCTCTTTCGCCCCTAAGCCACAAAACGGTCACGGAGCTCCCAGTTGCCTCACCCGTATCAATCGCTGGATGTGCGGGCTTAGCGGGCGTAGTCAAAGAAGTCAATAAATCTGTTTCGCAACTTTGTGGAAGTTTGCGGTTACAGGACGGAGAGTCATCGCCCGGTTGCGGATGCTGTGTGCCTGTTAAGTGATGAATGCGAGTTATGTGCTGTTGGCCGAACTCATCCGGCTGTGCTCCAATAACCCCTACCCCATGGATGCGTCGGCGTCACTCGCACATCATTGCGTGACGCGATCCCCTCCAAGCAGACGATCCGAGGAGAGGCAGCGGAGGCCAGTGAGGACAGCGTCAATCCCCAGCGAACGCGAATCCGGGCTGGCACCTGCCCTGGGATTCGACAACCAGGGGGGGCGGCCGCAGAGCGGCCCGGGTCAGGATCTCGACGGTCGCGACGCCGAGAAGTCCGAGAGGAACGGCAGCAGGCTCGCGCTCAAGAACTGGCGGGTGAGATCGCGGCTGATCGCGCTCATCGTCATTCCCACCGTCGCCGCGATCGTGCTGGGAGGCCTGCGCGTCACCAGCTCGATCAGCAGCGCCGCCGAGTACGAACGCGTGCGCACCACCGCCGAACTCACCGCCGGCCTCAGCGAGCTTGTCAACGAGCTGCAGCTCGAACGAGACCTGTCGGCCCGGCACGTGGCGGGAGACCGGCAGGCCGGCAGCGGGACGACCCTGCGCAAGCAGCACGCCTCCGTCGACCAGGTCGTCGGGCGGGTGAACGTCCTCGTCGACAACGCCATGGCCAACAGCGATCTCCTGGAGTCCCTCGGCAGCCGGGGCGCGACCGAGCTCACCCAGATCCGCCGCCGCATCGACGAGATCAAGAGCGTGCGCGAACTGGCCGCGGGCGAGAACACCAACCTGCCCGCCCAGCCCACGATCGCCATGTACTCCCGCACGATGGTGGACCTGATCGCCCTGCACGACGAGATCATCCAGGGTGTCTCGGACGAGAACCTCACCGGCGGCGCGGCCACGTTCGCCGCGCTGACCAGGGCGAAGGAGCAGGCGTCCAGGGAGCGCGCGAACCTCACCGCCGCCCTCGTCGCGAGGACGTTCAGCGCCGAGGGCCTCGACGCCATGCTGGCCGCCCGCGCGCAGTTCGACGGCGAGCTCGCGACCTTCCGCTCCGAGGCGTCGATCCAGCAACGCCAGCTCTACGACGACACGGTCAGCAGCCCGAAGAAGGACCGCGCGGCGGCGACGCGCGCCCGCGCCGTCTTCCTTGCCCTCAACGGCCGGCCGCTGGTGAACGTCGACGTCTCCAAGAGCCAGCTCAGCGACCTGCAGTCCTGGTTCGACTCCTCCACCGAGGTCATCGACCGCATGCGCGTGGTGGAGGAGGAGGTCGCCAAGACCCTCATCATGCAGAGCTCCGACCTGCAGGCGTCCGAGCAGCGCGGCGCGCTGATCGCCGCCGGGCTGAGCGGCCTGCTACTCCTCCTCGTCCTGATCGTCACCTCCGTCATGGCGCGGTCGCTGGTACGGCCGCTGCGCAGGCTCCGCACCGAGGCGCTGTCCATCGCCGGCCAGCGTCTCCCCGAGACCGTCCAGACGATGCGCGAGAGCGGCGAGGTCTCGACCGCCGACATCACCCCGATCGGTGTCGCCTCCGACGACGAGATCGGTGAGGTGGCGCGGGCCTTCGACGAGGTCCACCGCGAGGCCGTGCGGCTGGCGGGCCAGGAGGCCACGCTGCGGAGCAACGTCAACTCGATGTTCGTCAACCTCTCCCGGCGCAGCCAGACCCTGGTCGAACGCCAGCTCTCCCTCATCGAGAGCCTGGAGCAGGGCGAGCAGGACGAGGGCCGGCTGGGCAGCCTCTTCCGGCTCGACCACCTCGCCACCCGCATGCGCCGCAACTCCGAGAACCTCCTGGTCCTCGCCGGACAGGAACCCGCCCGCCGGTGGAGCCAGCCGGTCCCGCTCATCGACGTGGTCCGCGCCTCGCTGTCGGAGGTCGAGAACTACGAGCGGGTCGACCTGCAGCTGTCCGCGGGCGTGTCCGTGGTGGGCACCTCCGTCAACGACGTCGTCCACCTGGTCGCGGAGCTCGTGGAGAACGCGATCTCCTTCTCCCCCCGCGAGACCAAGGTCATCGTCTCCAGCAACCGCATCGACGGCGGCGGGGTGATGGTCTCGGTGACCGACATCGGCATCGGCATGACCGCCGAGGAGCTCTCCCAGGCCAACTGGCGGCTGGCCAACCCGCCGGTGGTGGACGTCTCCGTCTCCCGCCGGATGGGCCTGTTCGTGGTCGGCCGCCTCGCCCTGCGGCACGGCATCCGCGTCCAGCTCAGGCAGCAGGACAGCGGCGGCCTGACCGCGATGGTCCTGCTCCCGGAGAACCTGCTCGCCGTCACCAACCGTCCGGGCGGGCCCGTCCCCAGCATGCAGAGCGGCGACTGGGCCGGATCCATGGCCTCCATGGACCGCCCGCCCGTGCTGGCCAGCCCCACCGCCCCCCCGATGCCGTCCTTCGCCTCGTTCGAGGCCGCCCACCAGAACTCGTTCGCCTCCTTCGACATGGGGCAGCAGTTCAACTCCTTCGAGGCCTCGCAGCCTCCCTTCGGAGGCGGCCAGTTCGGGCAGGCGCCCGTCGACACCCCCTGGCCGGGACAGGTGCCGCCGCCCGGCGCCGACCCCGGCCACGGCTGGCCGAACGCCTCCCAACCCGACCCCTCGGGGTGGCGGCAGGGGCAGCAGGGCGGGCCTCGCGGTGACGGGGGGGTGTGGTCCACCGGCCCGAACCCGACCCCGCGCGGCGACGCCCCCGTCTGGCCCGGCGGCCAGCAGAGCAGGGACACCGGCTCCGACGTCTGGTCCACCTCCTCGCGCGGCGACTCCGGAGGCTGGCCGTCCACCGGCAACTCCGGGCCGTTCGGGCGGCGGGTCTTCGACCCGGCGGACAACACCGGCCCGCTGCCGGTGATCCCCGACGCCTCGCCCATGGAAGAGGCGAAGGAGGAGTTCCTGCCGATCTTCGCGGCCGTCGAGTCCGACTGGTTCAAGAAGGTCGAGCCGGCCCCGGTCGTCCAGGAGCGCGTCGAGGAGGCCCCCCAGGCCCAGGCCGCCCAGGAGACCGTCCAGCTCTCGCAACCGGCCGCCCCCGCACCGGGGAACGGCTGGTCCTCGCCCGCGGACGTGGGCTGGCAGGCCGCCAAGGCCGCCAGCGAGCCCTCGCTCGGCGGGGTCACCGGTTCGGGGCTGCCCAAGCGGGTGCCCAAGGCGAACCTGGTACCCGGTACGGCCGCGCCCGACCTGAGCGCGGCCCCCCAAACTCCCGTGCACCGGCCGACTGTCTCCCCCGAGGCGGTGCGCAGCAGGCTGGCGAGCTTCCAGCAGGGAGTACGGCAGGGCCGCGCGGCCGCCAGGGGCGGCGCCGGGGACGGGCGGCCGTATCCCGACTTCGGCCGGGATGTTGAAGGAAACAAGGAGGACCGGTGAGCGAGCTCATCATGGTCGCCAAGGAGGATGACACGTGCGCGAAATGAGCCAGGCCGCCCGGGGGGTCAATTGGCTGATCACCGACTTTGTGAACAACGTCCCAGGTGTGGCGCACACGGTCGTCGTGTCGGCCGACGGTCTGCCGTTGGCGTACTCGGACGGGTTCCCCAGGGACAGGGCGGACCAGCTGGCCGCGGTCGCGGCCGGCCTGATCAGCCTGACCCAGGGCGCCTCGCGGGTTTTCGAGGGCGGTGCGGTCACCCAGACCGTGGTGGAGATGCAGCGAGGGCTGCTCCTCATCATGTCCATCAGTGACGGTTCCTGTCTGGCGGTGCTGGCCGCCGCCGACTGTGACATGGGGCTGGTGGCCTACCAGATGACGATGCTCGTCGAGCGGGCAGGTCAGGTGCTGACCCCGGCAGTCCGCGCCGAACTGCAGTCTTCCCACTCACGGTGACGGCGATGACGCTAGGAGGCTGTCGTGGCAGGCCGCGGCTGGACCGGTGAGGGTGACCCGCACGGCGGGTATCCCTATCAATCGATGGACGACCCCCACCGGCATCAGGGCGGTCCCTCCCATCTCATGCACTCGGCGCCGTCGGAGCAGAGCTCCCTCGTCCGTCCGTACGCCGTGACCGGGGGGCGCACCGCCCCCCGGACCCAACTCGCCCTGGAGGCCCTGGTCTCCTCGGCGACCTCCATACATCATGATTTATCCACCCGCACCCCGGAGTATCAGGGGATCAGTGCCCTGTGCCGGCAAGTGCGTTCGGTCGCTGAGATCTCCGCGATGCTCCGCATCCCGCTCGGCGTGACCAGGATCCTGGTGGCCGACATGGCCGCCGAGGGCCTGGTGCAGATCCACCAGCCGCAGCTGGACGCGGGCAAGCCGGATCTCAACCTGCTGGAAAGGGTGCTCAGTGGACTTCGCAGGCTCTAGCCGCGGCGGCGGCCTGACATCGACGAAAATCGTCGTCGCCGGGGGATTCGGTGTTGGCAAGACCACCTTCGTGGGGGCGGTGTCGGAGATTCTGCCGCTGACCACGGAGGCGGTGATGACCGACGCCAGCGCCGGGATCGACGATCTCGGCCTCACACCGAACAAGACCACCACCACGGTCGCCATGGACTTCGGCCGTGTCTCGCTGGACCGCGACCTGATCCTGTACCTGTTCGGTACGCCGGGTCAGCACCGGTTCTGGTTCATGTGGGACGACCTGGTCCGCGGCGCGATCGGCGCGATCGTGCTCGTCGACACCCGGCGGCTGGCCGACAGCTTCCCGGCGATCGACTACTTCGAGGAGGCCAAACTCCCCTTCGTCGTCGCGGTCAACGGCTGGGACGGCACCTACCTCCACGGTGAGGAGGAGGTGCGCGAGGCGCTGACACTGGCCCCGCACATCCCCATCTCCCGGACCGACGCCCGCTCGCGCGACGCGGTGAAGGCCACGCTCATCACGCTTGTGGAGCACGCGCTCACCATGCGGATGGCCGTCCCCGGCTGGGGCCGCTGACCGCTGGAGGGCGTCAGTCGCACCTCCCAGCGGATAGGCTGGGAGGTCGAGTCGCAGACCTGTAGCGCAGAGGCTGGCCAATCACGTGTTCGAGACGCTTTCCGACCGGCTGACATCGGTCTTCTCCTCCCTTCGATCCAAGGGTCGGCTGTCCGAGGCCGACATCGACGCGACCTGCCGCGAGATCCGCATCGCGCTGCTCGAGGCCGACGTCGCGCTGCCCGTGGTCAAGGCGTTCGTCGCCCAGGTCAAGGAACGCGCCCGCGGCGTCGAGGTCTCCCAGGCGCTGAACCCGGCACAGCAGGTCGTGAAGATCGTCAACGACGAGCTCATCGAGATCCTCGGCGGCGAGACCCGGCGGCTTCGCTACGCGAAGAACCCGCCGACCGTCATCATGCTCGCGGGCCTGCAGGGCGCGGGCAAGACGACCCTGGCCGGCAAGCTGGCCCGCTGGCTGCGCGAGCAGAGCCACACGCCGCTGCTGGTCGCCGCCGACCTCCAGCGGCCCAACGCCGTCCAGCAGCTCTCGGTCGTGGCCGAGCGCGCGGGCGTCGCGGTCTACGCGCCCGAGCCGGGCAACGGCGTCGGCGACCCGGTCGCGGTGGCCCGCCAGTCGATCGACCACGCCAAGCGGCAGCAGCACGACATCGTCATCATCGACACCGCGGGCCGCCTGGGCATCGACCAGGAGCTGATGAGGCAGGCGGCCGACATCCGCGACGCGGTCTCGCCCGACGAGGTCCTGTTCGTCGTCGACGCCATGATCGGCCAGGACGCCGTCTCCACGGCCCAGGCCTTCATGGAGGGCGTGGGCTTCGACGGCGTCGTGCTGACCAAGCTCGACGGCGACGCCCGCGGCGGCGCCGCCCTGTCGGTCCGCCACATCACCGGCAGGCCGATCATGTTCGCGTCGACCGGTGAGAAGCTCGAGGACTTCGACGCCTTCCACCCCGACCGGATGGCGTCCCGCATCCTCGACATGGGTGACATCCTCACCCTGATCGAGCAGGCGCAGAAGACCTTCGACGAGGCCGAGGCCGCCAAGATGGCGAGCAAGCTCACCTCGGGCGAGGGCTTCACCCTGGAGGACTTCCTCGAGCAGATGATGATGGTCCAGAAGATGGGCCCCATCAAGAACCTGCTCGGGATGATGCCCGGCATGGGGCAGATGCGCGAGCAGCTCAACCAGGTCGACGACCGCGACCTCGACCGCATCGCCGCGATCATCCGCTCGATGACCCCCGCCGAGCGCCACAACCCGAAGATGATCGACGGTTCCCGCCGGGCCCGCATCGCCAAGGGTTCCGGCGTGACGGTGACCGAGGTGAGCGGGCTCGTCACCCGCTTCTTCGACGCCCAGAAGATGATGAAGCGGATGGCCGGCGGCATGGGCATTCCCGGCATGCCGGGCGGCCGCAAGAGCGGCAAGGCCGCGCAGAAGAAGGCTGCCAAGGGGCGCAGGGTGAGCGGTGACCCGCGCAAGGCGGCGCTCGGCAAGGCCGCCGCCGACAAGACCGACGAGCCCGCGACCCCCGCGGGCAACGGCCTCCTCGGCAAGCTGGGGTCCCGGCAGCAGCTGCCGCCGGGCCTGGAGCTGCCGCCGGGCTTCGACCCCTCGAAGTTCAAGCTCCCCGGGCAGAAATGAGCGACGACGGCTTCCACTCGCGCGCCAGGTGGATCTGGGTGATCATCGTCGGTGGTTTCATCCTCGTCGCCGTGCTCGAACTCCTCGGCGTACGCCCGAAGTAGTGCTCCCACCGGAGCCCGCCGCCCTCCTGCACGCGCGCCGGGTACGGCGCGCGTGACGGGGACGGCGGAGACGGCGAGAACGACCCGGGCGGCGGGTCCGGTGTGAACGGCGGGAAAGCCGGGAGCGCCGGGAGCGCGGACGGCGCGGGCGATCCCGGTGGGACCGGGATCCCCGGCGGGGCCGGAGGTCCCGCCACGGCCGGGATCCTGAGCGGGACCGAGGCCCCGAACGGGACCGGGACCACCGGTGAGCCGGGTGTCTCCGGCGTTACCGCGATTCCTCCCGGGAACGGCGCCCCTGGCACGGCCTCCGGCGCGGCGGGAGCTCCACGCCACGCCGGCGCCCCGGGCGGCTCGGCGGTTCCCGCGCTCCCGGCGGCACTTCCGGGGGGCCCGGGAGTCTCCCCGGGGTTCCCGAGGATCCCTCCGAGGATTCCGAGAGTCTCCCCGAGGGTTCCGGCGGAGGTCGCGGCGGGGGAGGAGACGGGGGCGGGGGACACGTCGGCCTGGCCCGCGGGGGTCGTCGCCCTGATGGCCAGCACCGCGCCCAGCACGGTGACGGATCCGGTCGCGGTCAGCAGCAGAGATCTGAGGGTGGTTGCCACGGCGGCCATTTAGCGCACCAGGCCGGCCCGCCCGGGGGCCCGGACACACGGGGATTACCGAGATTTGCCCTCCGGCCGCCGTACCGGATGGCCGCGGGTTGGCCGGGCACCCCCGCACGTCTGGCACAATGACATGTTGGAACATCGTGACACGTGGTTGCCCTCTCACTCCCGCGTGCCATGCCTGTCCCTCGGACGATCCTCTCCTCGTGCCCCACTCGATGAGACGCCGTTCACCCACGCTCTAATGCAGGAGAGACCACACCAGTGGCAGTCAAGATCAAGCTCAAGCGGCTCGGCATGATCCGCAACCCGCAGTACCGCATCGTCATCGCCGACAGCCGCACCAAGCGTGACGGCCGGGCGATCGAGGAGATCGGCCTGTACCACCCGAAGGAGAACCCCTCGCGCATCGAGGTCGACTCCGACAGGGCGGCCTACTGGCTGGGTGTCGGCGCGCAGCCGACCGAGCCCGTGCTCAAGCTCCTCAAGCTCACCGGCGACTGGCAGAAGTTCAAGGGCGAGCCGGCTCCGGCCCCGCTCCTGGTGGCCGAGCCCAAGGCCGACCGCCACGCCGTCTACGAGGCCGCGGCCAAGGAGGCGCTCTCCCTGGAGGCCGCCACCACGCCGAAGAAGTCGACCCGCAAGGCGGCTCCCAAGGCTGACGAGGCTCCGAAGGCCGAAGAGGCCCCCAAGGCCGAAGAGGCCGCCGCCGAGACCCCGGCCGAGCCCACCGCGGCCGCCGAGGAGAAGCCGGAAGGCGAGGCCTGAGGTGCTCGAGGAGGCCCTCGAGCACCTGGTGAAGGGCATCGTCGAGCATCCTGACGACGTCCAGGTTCACGCTCGCCGCATCCGCAGCGGGCGTGTGCTTGAGGTCCGGGTCCACCCCGAGGACCTCGGTAAGGTCATCGGCCGCGGCGGCCGTACGGCCAAGGCGCTTCGCACGGTCGTGAACGCCCTCGGCGACGGCAAGTACGTCCGGGTCGATCTCCTCGACCTGAACGAGGCCCGCTAGCCGGCGAGACGCGTCCATCGAGCGAACGGGCCACCCGCCCAGTGTGGGTGGCCCGTCTGCTTTCCACAGGCACCACAGACACCTACTACGTGAGGAGGCGGGCGTGCAGCTCGTCGTAGGCCGGATCGGCCGCCCGCACGGGCTCCGCGGGGACGTGTCCGTGGAGGTGCGCACCGACGAGCCGGACCGGCGCTTCGCCCCGGGCACCGCCCTGGCCACCGACCCCGCGTCCGCGGGCCCGCTGGTCGTCGAGTCCCGCCGCTGGCACTCCGGGATCCTGCTGGTCAGGTTCGAGGGCGTGACCGGCCGTGACCGGGCGGAGGACCTCCGCGGCACCATGCTCGTGATCGACTCGGACGACATCCCGCCCCCCGACGACCCCGACGAGTTCTACGACCACCAGCTCATCGGCCTCACCGTGGTCAAACCCGGCGGCGAGGCGGTGGGAGAGGTGTCCGACGTGCTCCACCACGGCCAGGACCTGCTCGTCGTACGGCGCGGCGAGCCCGGGGCCGCCGAGGTCTACGTGCCGTTCGTCAAGGCGCTGGTGCCCGAGGTCGATCTCGTCAAGGGCATCCTCGTCGTGGACGGCCCCCCCGGGCTGCTCGACCCGGACGAGATCGCCTGACATGCGCGTCGACGTCATCTCCATCTTCCCCGAGTACTTCGCCCCCCTCGACGTCTCCCTCATCGGCAAGGCCCGCGAGCGCGGCATCCTCGACGTCCACCTCCACCAGCTCCGCGACCACGCCCACGACGTGCACCGCACCGTGGACGACACCCCCTACGGCGGCGGCCCCGGCATGGTCATGAAGCCGGGCCCCTGGGGGGAGGCCGTCGACGCGATCCTCGCCTCCGGCCCGGACGTCCCGCCGAGGATGATCGTGCCGACCCCCAGCGGCGTGCCCTTCACCCAGAGGCTCGCGATGGAGTACGCCGCCGAGCCGTGGCTGCTGTTCACCCCGGCCCGCTACGAGGGCATCGACTCCCGGGTGATGGCCGAGTACGGCGCCCGCATGCGCGTGGACGAGGTCAGCGTCGGCGACTACGTGCTCGCCGGGGGCGAGGTGGCGGTGCTGGTGATGATCGAGGCCGTCGGGCGGCTGCTGCCGGGCGTGCTCGGCAACGTCAACTCGGCCGTGGACGACTCCTTCGCGCCCGGCGCGATGGAGAACCTCCTGGAGGGCCCCGTCTACACCAAGCCGCCCGAGTGGCGGGGGCACGAGGTGCCGGAGATCCTGCTCTCCGGGCACCACGGGAAGATCGCCCGGTGGCGGCGGGACCAGGCGCTGCGCCGTACCGCGAGGAACCGGCCCGAGCTGCTGGCGGCGCTCGACCCGGAGAGCCTGGACAAGCACGACAGACGGGCCCTGGCGGAGCCGGACCTGCCCGGGACGGGCCCGGCCGGTCCGGCCGCTCTGACCGGTTGATTTCCGGTCGGTCGGGAAAATATGGCAGACTGAAGCGTTGCCGCCGACCGAACACTGGCTGGCGCGCGCCACCGGGCAGACGGCCCCGGCTCCGAGACATAGTCCACTTCAGCACGCGTGTCCATCGCGACGCCGCTCCGTCGCGGCCGGATGGACCTCCGTGTGCGCTCGTAAATGAGGTACCACTGCCATGCACACGCTGATCAGCGAGCTCGAGAAGTCCGCGCTCCGCACCGATGTCCCGGACTTCCGGCCCGGTGACACGCTTGAGGTCCACGTCAGGGTCATCGAGGGCAGCCGGTCCCGTGTCCAGGTCTTCAAGGGTTTCGTCCTGCGCCGCCAGGGCGGCGGCTCCCGTGAGACCTTCACCGTCCGCAAGGTCAGCTACAGCGTCGGTGTCGAGCGGACCTTCCCGGTGCACAGCCCGGTCATCGAGAAGATCACCCTCGTGACCCGTGGCGACGTCCGCCGCGCCAAGCTCTACTACATGCGTGACCTGCGCGGCAAGGCCGCCCGCATCCGCGAGAAGCGCGACGCCCGCTAGGCGCGTCAGCGTCTCCCGACCTGGCCCGCGCCCCCTTCACCGGGGAGCGGGCCAGTCGCATGTAAGGAGGTTTGACCTCCTATGGCAATACGCATGGCTATGCGGTACCCCGTCACTCAAGCACTGGGTACCGCCCATCATCTAGGCTCGTCAGCGATGACTAGCGAAGACCGGGAGTACGGCGCAGTCACGCGTCGACCTGTCGAGGACGAGGTGGACGTGGTCGCCGAAGACACTCAGAAGAGCGCCGAGGACGGCAAGGGCAAGAAGAAGGGCTCCTTCTGGAAGGAGCTGCCTGTCCTGGTCGTCGTGGCGTTGGTGCTCGCCCTCATAATCAAGACCTTCGTGATCCAGGCGTTCTACATCCCCTCGGAGTCGATGGAGAACACCCTCCTCACGAACGACCGGGTCCTGGTCAACAAGCTCGTCTACCGCGTCCGCGACATCGAGCGCGGCGACGTGGTGGTCTTCTCCGGGGTCGACTCCTGGGACCCCGAGGTCCCCATCGAGGAGCCGTCCAACCCGGTCGTGGGATTCTTCCGCTGGATCGGCACCGCCTTCGGCGTGGTCCCCGGCGAGAAGGACTACATCAAGCGGGTCATCGGCGTCGCCGGCGACACCGTGAAGTGCTGCGACGCCAAGGGCCGGGTGACGGTCAACGGGGTCGCCCTCGACGAGGGGTATCTCTACCCCGGCGACGTGCCGTCCCAGAGCTTCTTCGAGGCCAAGGTCGAGCCGGGGCGCCTGTGGGTGATGGGCGACCACCGGCTGGTCTCGCTCGACTCCCGTTCCCACCTCGGCGACCCCGGGGGCGGGACGATCCCGGTGGACAAGGTGATCGGCCGGGCCTTCGTGATCGTGTGGCCGTTCTCCAGGGCCACGACCCTTCCCATTCCCGACACCTTCGGCCAGCCGGCCCTCAAGGCCGCCGCGGCCCTGGGAGGGGCCACCCCGCTCCTCGCGGGCTTCGCGGGTGCCGTGCCGCTGGTGCTGTGGCGTCGTCGTCTGCTCTCAAGGCGGTAGCCCCCTCTCATGACCGTTGAACCCGAGGCTGACAAGAAAGAGAAGAGCGGCAAGGGCGGTGGCCTGCGCGAGTCGCTGTTCCTGCTGGTGTGCGGGGTGGGGGTGGCGCTGCTGTTACAGGCGTTCGTCTTCCAGTCCTTCTGGATCCCGTCGGAGTCGATGCAGAACACCCTTCTGGTGGGTGACCGGGTGGTCGTCAACAAGCTGCACGGCGACTCCGAGCGCGGCGACATCGTGGTCTTCAGGGGCTGGAACAACGAGGACACCATCAAGCGGGTGATCGCGGTCGGCGGTGACACGGTGAAGTGCTGCGACGCCAAGCAGCGGATCACCGTCAACGGGGTCCCGATCGAGGAGAGCTCCTACCTCTTCTCCGGCGACTTCCCCTCGGGGGAGCCGTTCGAGAAGGTCGTTCCCGAGGGGAGGCTGTGGGTCATGGGCGATCACCGCACCGCCTCCGCCGACTCGCGTGCCCACGAGGAGCGGCTGGGAGAGGGCTCGATCCCGGAGAGCGACGTCATCGGCCGTGCCGTCGCGATCTACTGGCCGTTCTCCAGGGCCGCGGTCCTTTCGAGACCGGAGACCTTCCTCAAGGTGAGATAGCGGTACCGAATGCACCGGAGGGGGCGTACTCTCTGGTCATGGTCGCTCTGTCACCCGTGGTGCCATGACGGTTGCGTTTCGCCCCAGACCCAGCGTGGTCCGGCGGGATTCGGGACTGTACGGCTACGAGCGGGCTCTCAGCCGCCGCGGGCTCGGTCCCGTGGCGGGAGTCGACGAGGCGGGCCGGGGCGCCTGCGCCGGGCCGCTGGTGGTCGCCGCCGTGGTGCTGGGCGGCCGGATGATCGACGGCCTGGACGACTCCAAGCTGCTGACGGCCTCCCGGCGCGCGTCGCTGTTCGAGCGGATCACGATGACCGCGAAGGCGGTGAGCGTGGTGGTGATCCCGCCCGACGAGATCGACGCCCGGGGCCTCCACAGATCCAACATCGGAGGAATGCGCAGGGCCGTGGCACGACTACCCTGTCACCCCGGCTACGTTCTGACCGATGGGTTCCCCGTTCCCGGCCTGCCCGCACCGTCGCTGGGCGTGTGGAAGGGAGATCAGGTCGCGGCCTGCATCGCCGCGGCCTCGATCGTGGCCAAGGTGACGCGGGACGAGATGATGGTGGCGCTGCACGAACGCCATCCCCGGTACGGATTCGCCGTGCACAAGGGGTATGGCACCGCCGACCATCGCAGGGCTCTCAGCGCCTACGGTCCGTGTCCGGATCACCGCTTCTCGTTCTCGACGGTGGCGCGGTCAGGAGCGGGCGAGGTGATGGGTGAGAATGAAGTGGGGGCCGGTGCCGTCTGATCGGGCGGGCCGGGGTGGGCGTTTAACAGGAGGACCGGTATGAGCGCAGAGGATCTCGAAAAGTACGAAACCGAGATGGAGCTGCAGCTTTACCGTGAGTACCGCGACGTTGTCGGCCTCTTCACCTATGTCGTGGAGACCGAGCGGCGCTTCTATCTCACCAATTCCGTCGATCTTGACGTGCGCACCGCCGAGAACGGTGACGTGTTCTTCGACGTGAAGATGCAGGACGCCTGGGTCTGGGACATGTACCGCCCGGCGAGGTTCGTCAAGAACGTCCGTGTGGTGACCTTCAAGGACGTGAACGTGGAGGAGCTCGCCAAGCCCGATCTCGAGATGCCCAAGGAGGGTTTCTCCTCCTGAGCCGCTCTCCCGGCCCGCCTTTCCCGCGCGGCTTTCCCTGGACGGCCCTGAGGGCGTCGTCCACGGGACCGGAGGGCCGGGGTGCCCTGGGATGAGGCCGGATGTTTCGAGGCCTTATGCTGCCGCTGAGCGGCCGAGAGGTGTTGTCCACAGCGATGTCTCGGGCCCGGCCGGTTTTCCACAGAATCGTGTTCGGCTTCTCGGGGGTGCGGTGAGCTGAGCGAAGGTCTGGAACCGGAGGTGGTTCCATGGCCGCGAAAGATGAGCTCGGCAGGCACGGTGAGCAGCTCGCCGTCGACTATCTGCTGGCGCACGACCTGCAGATCCTGGATCGCAACTGGCGGTGTCCAGACGGGGAGATCGACATCGTCGCCCGGGAGGGGCGCACGCTCGTCGCGGTGGAGGTGAAGACCCGCTCCGGCCGCAGTCACGGCACCGCGTTCGAGGCGGTCACCACCGCGAAGGTCGCTCGCCTGCACCGGCTCGCGGCCGGTTGGCTCGCCGGGTGCCAGGAGCGATTCGACGCGATTCGTGTCGACGTCGTCGCCCTGGAGCGGTTCGCCGGGGATTTCGTCCTCCGCCACGAGCGGGGGGTGTGCTGATGCCTCCCAGCGTGTCGATCTCTTCTGGTGCGTTGATGTCTCCCAGTGCGTCTCTTTCTTCCAGTGCATCGCTGTCTTCGCGCGTCCCGGGGCCTTCGCGCGTGCCGAGGTCTTTCCTCGTGCCGGGGCCTTCCGGCGTGCCGGTGTCTTCCCCCGTGCTGGAGTCTTCCCGCGCGCCGGGGTTTTCCCGCGCGCTGAGGTCTTCCTGTGTGCCGGAGTCCTCCGGCCCGTCGACGGCGTCCGGCCCGTCGATGGCGTCCGGCCTGTCGTGGATCATTCGCTCCTCGCGGGAGGTGGGGTGAGTGGCCGTCGCACGCACGCGCTGCGTCGCGCTGGTCGGGGTGACCGGCCGTCTCGTCGAGGTCGAGGCCGACGTCGGCAGCGGCGTGGCGGGTCTCCATCTCATCGGCATGCTCGACACCGCGCTGAGCGAGGCCCGTGACCGGGTCCGTTCCGCCCTGGTCAACAGCCGTTACGCCTGGCCAGACGCCCGGATCACGGTCAGCCTGTTCCCCGCCAGCCTGCCCAAGCGCGGAAGCCTGTTCGACGTCGCGATCGCCATGGCCCTGCTCGCGGCGGCCGGGTTCGTGCCCGCCGCCAGGGTCGCCGAGCCGCTCTTCCTGGGTGAGCTGGGCCTGGACGGCTCGGTCAGACCGGTGCGGGGTGTGCTCCCCGCCGTGCTGGCGGCCGTCGCCGCCGGTGCCCGCACCGTCGTCGTCCCCGCCCGTAACGCCGCCGAGGCCGGTCTCGTGCCGGGGGTGACCGTGGTTCCCGCGACCACGCTGGGCGCCCTGGTGAGCTGGTTGCGGAGCGACGAGCCGACGGCGGGTCTCCCGCCGGGCGCCGGGAGCGCCGGTGCCGGAGATGTCGGAGGGGCTGTAGGGGCTGAAGGGGGCTGCGCGGGAGAGCCTGGTGCCGGTGCCGGTGCCGGTGCCGGTGCCGGTGCCGGTGATCGGGGCGCGGGGGCCGTGGGCCCGCTCCCGCCGGGATTTCCCGGTGAGATCGGTCTCGGAGACGCTCACGACGCCGGAGGCGCCCCGGGTGACGCTCCCGATCTGGGAGACGTCGCGGGGCAGCCGCTCGCCCGTCGCGCGCTGGAGATCTGCGCCGCCGGAGGACACAACCTCTGGATGCTCGGTCCCCCCGGCACCGGCAAGACCATGCTCGCAGAGCGGCTGCCGACCCTGCTTCCCGCTCTGGAGCGGGACCAGGCCCTGGAGGTGACCGCCATCCACTCGGTCGCCGGTGTGCTGCCCAGGGACCGTCCCCTGCTGGTCCGCCCGCCGTTCGTGGCGCCCCACCACACCGCGACCGTCGCCTCCGTCATCGGCGGGGGCAGCGGGATGATCCGTCCGGGGGCGGTCTCCCTCGCCCACCGGGGCGTGCTCTTCCTGGACGAGGCGCCAGAATTTTCGACGACCGTTCTCGACGCGCTCAGGCAGCCGCTCGAATCGGGTCGGGTGACGGTCTCCAGAGCGCTGGGGTCGGTGACCTTCCCCGCCAGGTTCATGCTGGTGCTGGCGGCCAACAGGTGTCCGTGCGCGCGGCCCTCCACCCCGGAAGACCCGTGCGCGTGCGCTCCCGCGGCCCGCCGCCGCTATCTGGCGAGGCTCTCCGGCCCGCTGCTCGACCGGGTGGACGTCAAGGTCGGCCTGTTCCGTTCGACCAGGCGCGAGCTCCTCGCCGACCGCCGGTTCATCGAGTCGAGCGGGGTGGTGGCCGAGCGGGTCCTGCTCGCGCGCGAGCGGGCCGCCAAGAGGTTCGCGAGCACGCCGTGGCGGTGCAACGCGGAGGTGCCCGCCCGAGCCCTCCACACCGAATACCGGCCGCCGCCCGCGGCGATGTCGCCGCTGCTCGGGCACCTCGACAGCGGCCGGTTGAGCGCCCGGGGTCTCGACCGGATTCTCAAGGTGGCCTGGACGCTCGCCGATCTCGCGGGCAAGGACCGGCCGGAGCTTCACGAGACCAACTCCGCGCTGGGGCTCTGGCTGGGGGAGGAGCGATGAGCGAGAGGCTCGCACGGCTCACCCTGATGCGCCTCGCCGAGCCGGGTGACGCCGTGATGGGCGCCCTCGTCGCCCTGCGCGGCCCCGAGGCCACCGTCGCCCTGGTCCGGAGGGGGTCCGCGGACGCGGGTCTCACCCGATGGTTCATCGACACTCATGGCGGCCCGCCCGGAGATCCCGGCAGGCCGGTCGGCGGGCCTGATCCACGGGCCGGAAGCTCCAGCCCACGCGAGGCAGGCCCAGGTCTCCACGACGGAGATTCCGGTCCGGGTGGCGAAAGCCAGGATCGGCGCGGCGGGAGCCCGGACCAGCCGGGCGGGAGATCCGGTTCATCTGGCGAACCGTTTCCTCCGCGTGGCGGGGGCGGGGGGCGATATGACGGGAGCCCGGAGCCGGGAGACGGAGGTTCCGGCCCATCAGGGGGGCGGCTCCTCCAGCCTGGCGCCTCGGAGGCGGTGCGGCACGGGAGACCAGGCGTGTCCGGCGGTCGCTCCGACGGCGGTCGCTCCGACGGCGGTCGCTCCGACGGCGGTCGCTCCGGCGAAGGCCGGTCCGGAGCGGGCAACGGCTCACGGGCCGCACGGGATGGGCAGGATGAGCGGCTCGCGGCCAGGCTGGACCGGATGGTCGCCTCCTGGGCGGCCCGGTCGAAGTCGGCCGACCCCGGGCGTGACCTGGCCGAGGGCGAGCGGATAGGAGCAAGGCTGGTGGTTCCCGGTGATCCGGAATGGCCGACCCAGCTTGACGACCTGGGAGACACCCGGCCCTACGCTCTCTGGCTCCACGGCGACGCCGACCTGCGGTTCTCCTGCATCAGGTCCGTCGCGGTCGTCGGTTCCCGAGCCGCCACGCCGTACGGCACGCATGTGGCGGCGGAGCTCGGGGCGGGGCTGAGCGAGCGGGGGTGGGGCGTCGTCTCCGGTGGCGCCCACGGCATCGACGGGGCCGCTCACCGGGGTGCCCTCGCCTGCGAGGGGCCGACCGTCGCCGTGCTCGCCTGTGGCGCCGATGTCGCCTACCCCAGCGCGCACCAGCAGTTGTTCGCCGCGATCCGGGCGCGGGGGGTGCTGGTCAGCGAGTGCCCCATGGGGGCGCACCCGACCCGGCCGAGGTTCCTCGTCAGAAACCGCGTCATCGCGGCCCTGTCCAGGGGCACCGTGGTCGTCGAAGCGGCCGTGCGCAGCGGGGCACTCAACACCGCCGGGCACGCGATCGCGCTCAACCGCCATCTGGCCGCGATGCCCGGCCCGGTGACCTCGGAGTTCTCGGCCGGGTGCCATCGGCTGATCCGCCAGGGCAGGGCCATCTGCGTCACCGGCCCCGAGGAGGTGATCGAACTCGCCGGCACGATGGGCACCGACCTGGCCCCCGAGCCACGTGGCCCGGTGCTTCCCCGCGACCGGCTCGACCCGGACACCCGGAAGGTCGTCGAGGCCATGCCCACCCGGATCGGCGTGGGCCCCGCGACGATAGCCGTCGCCGCGGGCGTCGATCTGGAGACGGTGCTCTCCTGCCTCGGCGGTTTGGCGGCCGCGGGCTACGTCGAACGCGTCTCCCAGGGCTGGCGCCTCCGCCCCGACCGCCCTCCCGGCGGATAGCCCGTGCTCAGGCCGCGAGGGACTTTCACCGGCCGAGCCCAAGAATCGGAAACGGCCCAAGCGGCCACTTAAGAAGAGGGTTACTGGTGAGGCGGGTGGCGAGGACAGAGCGGACCACTCACGAAGTGGACTACTCACGAAGCGGGCCACTCGTGGAGCGGGCCATCTATGAGGCTGTCACTTGTGAAGCAGGTCGCGAGAACGGAGCGGGGCCACTTACGAAGTGGGTGGGGAAGACGGGGCGATCACTTATGGAGCGGGTCGCGAGGACGGGGCGGGCCACAGGGGGAGGAGGCGGACCTGGCCGTGGCCGAGGAGGAGCAGGGGATCGAGGTAGGCGCGGTCGCGGAGCAGACCCCAGTGCAGGCAGGCGGCGGGACAGTGCCCGGGGACGTCCTGGAGGGTGCCGATCACCTCGCCGGCGGCCACCGCCTGCCCGCGCCGTACCGAGGGCCGGACGGGAAGGTAGGTCGTCCGCAGGCCACCGGGGTGGAGCACGGTCACCACGCCCCGATCCGCGAGCGGCCCGGCGTAGCCGACCGTTCCCGCTCCCGCGGCGCGCACCTCGGCTCCGGGAGACGCGGAGAGGTCGGTGCCCCGGTGACCGGCCAGCCACGGCTGCGCCGGTGGTGCGAAGCCCCTGAGCACCCGTGGCCGCCCGGCGAGTGGCCATTCCCAGCGAGCGGAGGGAGGGGGTGTTCCAGCTGGATTCCGGCCGGGGGAGGGAGCGGGCGCTTCGGCCGGATTTCGGTCAGGGGAGGGAGCGAGTGCTTCGGCCGGATCCCGGTGAGCTGCTTCAGCCGGATTCCGTCGGGAGGCGGGGGCCGGTGCCTCGGCCGGACGCGTCGTCCTCACCGGGGCGTGCGCACCGGCGCGGGCGGACGTGGAGATGGTCGCGGGACCCGTCACGCCGCGAGAGCCATGAGAGCCATAAGGGCCATGAGAGCCATGAGAGCCATGAGAGCCATAAGAGTCGTGAGAGCTGTGGGAGCCGTGAGGGTCGTGAGAGCTGTGAGGGTCGTGTGCGCGGCCGGTTATGCCGGTGGGGTGCGTGAGGGCGGGCGCGTGGCGGGCGCTCGCTGCCGTCGGCGTGGCCAGGATCAGTGAGCACAACAGGGCTCGCAGCCCCAGGGTGTGGACGGTCTTCATGCCCGTGAGCATGAGGACTCGCGACGGGTCGGGTACGGGCCGAATGGAATTCTGTGGATAAGCGGGCAAGCGGCCGGGGAGGTGGCCGAGGGCAGGGCGAATGGTGAGACGTTCCACGGCCCCCCGCCCGCGGACAGCCTCGCCGCGGACGCGCCCGTGGTAGGGGCATACCCGTGACGAGGGCCCGCCGGTGATGAGGGCGTACCTGTGACGAGGGTCTGCTGGTGATGAGGGCGTACCTGTGACGAGGGTCTGCTGGTGATGAGGGCGTACCTGTGACGAGGGTCTGCTGGTGACGAA
>NZ_JBEOWK010000033.1:36859-55178 GCF_040295985.1 Streptosporangium sp. NPDC002524
GACGAAGGGCGTACCTGTGACGAGGGTCTGCTGGTGACGAAGGGCGTACCTGTGACGAGGGTCTGCTGGTGACGAAGGGCGTACCTGTGACGAGGGTCTGCTGGTGACGAAGGGCGTACCTGTGACGAGGGCTTGCTGGTGACGAAGGGCGTACCCGTGCGGGCGGGAGCGAGTGGCCCGCCGGGGTCATTCGGTGTGGGCGGGGGCGTCAGGGGTCTCGGGGGCGGGGAGAGAGGAGTGGCGCAGGGGGGAGAGCCAGATCCACGCGATCGTGGTCAGGGCTCCGGCCGCGGAGATCCAGAACACCGGGCGCAGCCCGAGCAGCTCGCCCGCCAGGCCGCCCGCGAGACCGCCGAGGGTGAGGACACCCTGGATCATGAACGACTGGGTGGCGTTGACCCGGCCGCGCAGCTCGGCGGGGGTCTCTCGCAGGGTGATCGCGCCCATGCAGACGGAGAAGGCCACGACGGCCACGCCGGAGGTCACCGCGCTCGCGGCCAGGAGGAGGAAGCTGCGCCACACCGGTCCCGAGGCGAGCGCGGCGACCACGAAGTCGACGGGGAAGAGCAGCACGGAGCAGGCCAGCACCCGGTTCTCGCCGAACCGCCGGGTCAGGCGCGGGACGACGGCCGCGCCGAGCAGGCCGCCGACGCCGAAGAAGGCGGTGATGGCGCCGACCAGCCCCGCGGGCAGGCCGACCACGGTGAGCGAGTAGAGCACGAACAGCGCCATGTAGACGCTGCCGAAGAAGTTGATCGTGACCCCGGCGGCGCAGAGCGCGCGGAGCACCGGGTGCCCGGCCACCGTGCCCAGACCCTCGCGGATCTCGGTCCACATGCCGCGCGGAGCGGCGGGCGTGTGGTTCTCCGGCGCCTTGATCGACCTGATCAGGAACGCCGAGGCCAGGAACGACAGCGCGTCGACCAGGATCGCGAACGGGGCCGTGATCAGCTGGACGAGCAGCCCGGCCAGGCCGGGTCCCGCGACGGTCGCCACGGCGAAGGCCGACTGGAAGCCCGCGAGCGCCTCGGTCCGCTGGCTCTCGTGGATCACCGTGGCCAGGTGCGGGAAGTTGACCGCCCGGAAGATCACCGAGCAGGTGCCGACGACGAACGCCACCGCGACCAGCCACGGCACGCTGAGCAGCCCGGTGATCCAGGCCGCCGGGATCGTGGCCATGGCGAGGGCCGAGACCGTGTCGCAGGCGACCATCACCGGCCGGTGCCGCCTCAGCCGGTCGGCGAGGGCCCCCGCCTGGAGCCCGATCAGCAGGTAGGGCAGCGAGGTCGCGGCGGTGAGCACGCCCATCTGGACCGGGGAGGCGCCGAGCAGGACGGCGGCGGTGAGCGGCACCGCGAGCCGGGAGACCTCGGTGCCGGTCTCGGTGACGGCGCGGGCGGAGAGCAGGAACCGGTAGTCGCGCTGCCTCCTGAGGGGCACCGGCTTGATCGCGGGGGACCCGGGAGTCGCGGCGGTCATGGGGATCCGTCCCTTTCCGGCGTCCGGCGATTCTGAAGGGAACGCTTCATAATTATGAAGATAACCCTTCACAGTTATGAAGGCAATGCTTCATATATGGAGTGGGTACGGTCTGCACATGACCGAGGTACCGAGGCGCAAGTCCCTCACCGATCCCACGGCGATGCGCGCGCTCGCGCACCCCGCGCGGCTCACGATCCTGAACCGGCTCCAGGCCGAGGGGCCCTGCACCGCGACCGAGGTCGCCGAGGTCGTCGGGGTCACGCCCAGCGCGGCCAGCTACCACCTGCGCATGCTCGCCAAGTACGGCTTCGTCGAGGACGCGCCCGCCCGCGGCGACGGCCGGGGCGACGGCAGGGAGCGTCTGTGGCGCTCCAGCGCCGGGGGGTTCAGCGTCAGCCCCGATCCCGACGACGGCCCGGACGTGCGCGGCGCCAAGGAGTTCCTGATCAAGGCGTTCCGGGACCAGGCGGCGGACGAGGCGAACAGGGCACTGGAGAACCTCGATCGGGAGTCGCGCGAGTGGCGCGAGGCCACGATGTTCAACCGCGCCATCCTGCTGGTCGACGCCGAGGAGCTGAGGGCGCTGAACGAGCGGATCGACGAGCTGCTCGCCCCCTACAAGACCACCGTGAGGGACCGGGAGGACGCCCCGCCCGGAGCCCGGGTCTCCGAGGCGCAGGTCAGTCTCTTCCCCCGAACCCGGCGCCGCCCGCACGGCCTTCCACGCGACGTGTAAGGGCCCCCTGACGCCCGAAGGTCGGGAAGAGGCGCGGTTGCGGGTACACTTTTGGAGGCCTGTGAGTCATGGGCCGACTTCGCATGCCCCGTCGAGAACCGGGGTCCCTCGGTCCGGGCGAGAGCCCGGCTGGATCCTGTTCGGGGCATCAGGGCGACAGCCGCAGGCTGTCGCGTCCAACCGAGAACAGCGCCCTGAGACGGGCGCCCCGATCTGGAGGACGATCAATGTCCACCCCCGTCGTCACCATGCGACAGCTGCTGGAAAGCGGCGTGCACTTCGGCCACCAGACCCGTCGCTGGAACCCGAAGATGAAGCGCTTCATCTTCACCGAGCGCAACGGCATCTACATCATCGACCTCCAGAAGTCGCTGGCCTTCATCGACAGGGCCTACGACTTCGTCAAGGAGACCGTCGCGCACGGCGGCACGATCATGTTCATCGGCACGAAGAAGCAGGCCCAGGAGGCCATCGCCGAGCAGGCCGCCCGCGTCGGCATGCCGTACGTCAACCAGCGCTGGCTGGGTGGCATGCTCACCAACTTCTCCACCGTGCACAAGAGGCTCCAGCGCCTGAAGGAGCTGGAGGAGCTCGACTTCGACAACGTGGCCGCCTCGGGGCTCACGAAGAAGGAGCTCCTCATGCGCCGCCGCGAGAAGGAGAAGCTCGAGCGCACCCTCGGCGGCATCCGTGACATGTCCCGGATCCCCAGCGCCGTGTGGGTCGTCGACACCAAGAAGGAGCACATCGGGATCAGCGAGGCCCGCAAGCTTCACATCCCGGTGGTCGCCATCCTCGACACCAACTGCGACCCCGACGAGGTCGACTACCCGATCCCGGGTAACGACGACGCCATCCGCGCCGTCGGCCTGCTGACCCGCGTCGTCGCCGACGCCGTCGCCGCCGGTCTCATGGCCCGCGCCGGCGCCAACCGCGGCGGGGACGACAAGCCGGCCGTCGCCGGTGGCGCCGAGCCGCTGGCCGAGTGGGAGCAGGAGCTGCTCGCGGGCAGCGCCGACAGCGCCCCGGCCGCCGAGGCGACCGAGGCCGAGGCCACCGAGGCCCCCGCCGAGGCCGAGGCCGAGGTCACGGAGACCGAGACCGCCGAGGCTCCGGCCGAGGCGACGGACGCTCCCGCCGCCGAGGACGAGTCCGCCGAGAAGACCGAGAAGCAGGCCTAGGTCACCTTCGTACGGCCCCCTGCCGTACGACCCGCAAGACCCTTCCGGGTGGGTGCCGCTCAGACGGGGGCACCCACCCGATCCACGACGATTCCCACGAGGAAAAGACAATGGCTTCCGTGAACATGGCCGACGTCAAGCGGCTTCGTGAGCTGACCGCCGCCGGCATGATGGACTGCAAGAAGGCGCTCGAGTCCTCCGAGGGCGACTTCGACCGCGCGGTCGAGATCCTCCGCCTCAAGGGCGCCAAGGACGTCGGCAAGCGTGAGGCCCGTACCGCCTCCAACGGCCTGGTCGCCCTGAAGCAGGAGGGCGACTCCGCCGCCGCGCTGCTGGAGCTCAACTGCGAGACCGACTTCGTCGCCAAGGGCGAGCGTTTCCAGGAGCTCGCGGCCCAGGTGGTCGACCACATCCTGGCCACCAAGCCGTCCGACGTGCCCTCGCTGCTCGACTCCGAGCTCGCCGGCAAGACCGTCAAGACGCACCTCGACGAGGCCAACGCCGCGCTCGGTGAGAAGATCGAGATCCGCAGGTTCGCGGTGCTCGAGGGCGGCTTCATCGGCGCCTACATGCACAAGACCGACCCCCAGCTCCCCCCGGCGGTCGGCGTGCTCGTGCAGCTCGACTCCCCGAAGGCCGACGTCGCCAAGGACATCGCGCAGCACGCCGCCGCGATGGCCCCCAAGTACCTCAGCCCCGCCGAGGTCCCGGCCGACGTCGTCGAGAAGGAGCGCGCGCTCTTCGAGGAGATGACCCGCGAGGAGGGCAAGCCCGAGGCCGCCATCGGCAAGATCGTCGATGGCCGGATCAACGGCTGGTACAAGGACTTCACCCTCCTTGAGCAGTCCTTCGTCAAGGACAACAAGAAGTCGGTCGCGAAGTTCGCGGACGAGAATGGTGTCAAGGTCCAGGCCTTCGTCCGCTTCAAGGTCGGCCAGGCCTAATCCCTGACATCCGCTCTTCAAGCAGAGCACCAAACGAGGAGGCCGCCGCCGTGCAGGAGAATCCAGGACCCGCTACGCCGGCGGTTTCTTCGTACTCGGACCCGCTCCGCTGGAAGCGGGTGATGTTGAAGCTGTCCGGGGAGGCGTTCGCCGGCGGGGAGCCGCTGGGCATCGACCCGGGCGTCGTGGGCCACCTCGCCGACTCGATCGCCGAGGCCGTACGCGGTGGCGTGCAGGTCTCGGTGGTCGTGGGCGGCGGCAACATGTTCCGGGGCGCCGCCCTGTCCGAGCGCGGCATGGACCGGGCGAGGGCCGACTACATGGGCATGCTCGGCACGGTCATCAACTGCCTCGCCCTCCAGGACTTCCTGGAGAAGCGGGGCATCGACACCCGCGTCCAGACGGCGATCACCATGCAGCAGGTCGCCGAGCCGTTCCTGCCCCGCCGGGCCATCCGCCACCTGGAGAAGGGCCGCGTGGTCATCTTCGGGGCGGGGCTCGGCTCGCCGTTCTTCTCCACCGACACCTGCGCCGCGCAGCGAGCGCTGGAGATCGGTGCCGAGGCGCTGCTCAAGGGCACCCAGGTGGACGGCGTCTACGACGCCGACCCCCGCAAGAACCCCGACGCCGTCCGGTTCGACCATCTCGAATATGGTGAGGTGCTGACCCGGGGCCTCGGAGTCATGGACGCCACCGCCATCAGCCTGTGTATGGACAACAGCCTGCCCATCGTGGTCTTCGACCTCATGGGCGAGGGCAACATCCTGCGGGCGGTACGCGGTGAGAAGATCGGCACGCTGGTGAGCCCGGCCCGGTGACGGTGCCGGTCCGGTGACCGAGCCGGCACCGCGGCAGGGCCGGCCCGGCGACAGGACCGGTACGGCAGGGAGCGAGCCCGACGTGGCGAGCGGAGTGGTACGCGAGGTAGGAGCGTCCCGCGAAGCGAGTGAGGGGCGCGTGACCGAGAAGACAGGGAGCGAGCCCGACGCAGCGAGCGGAGTGGTACGCGAGATAGGAGCGTCCCGCGAAGCGAGTGAGGAGCGGTGAGCGACCAGAGGACAGGATGCGAACCTGACGTAGCGAGCCGAGCGGTACGCGACCGTGGCGGTCCGGGGTGGATCTCCGGCGCGATGGCGTCCCGCGAAGTACGTGAGGATGGGGAGTGACCGAGAAGACAGGGAGCCGCTGTGATCGACGAAACCCTCCTCGAAGCCGAGGAAAAGATGGACAAGGCCGTGTCGGTGGCGAAGGACGACTTCGCGGGCATCCGCACAGGTCGCGTCACCCCGTCGATGTTCAACAAGATCAGCGCTGAGTACTACGGGACACCCACCCCCATTCAGCAACTCGCCTCGTTCCACGTGTCCGAGGCGCGCATGGTCGTCATCCAGCCCTTCGACAAGGGCTCGATGGCCGCGATCGAGAAGGCGATCCGCAACTCGGACCTCGGTGTGAACCCCGGTAACGACGGAGCGGTGATCCGCGTGGCCTTCCCCGAGCTGTCGGAGGAGCGCCGCAAGGAGTACATCAAGGTCGCCCGGAACAAGGCGGAGCAGTCGAAGGTCTCCATCCGCAACATCCGCCGCAACGCCAAGGAGACCTTGGACAAGCTGATCAAGGATGGCGAGGCCGGTGAGGACGAGGTGCGCCGGGCGGAGAAGGAGCTCGACGACCTCACCCAGAAGCACGTCGCCAAGATTGACGAGCTGCTCAAGCACAAGGAATCCGAGCTGCTCGAGATCTGAACCACGGTCCTTGTCCCGTACGGGCCGTCGTCGTCCGTACGGGACAAGGATTTTGTGCAGGTATGAAAGTAGGACCCCCTGTGGAACCCGTGGCGGGCAGTAGCCGTACCGGCCGGAACCTCCCCGTCGCTGTGGCGGTGGGGCTCGCCCTGGCGGCGGTCATCATCGCCTCCCTCTATTTCGTGAAGGTGCTCTTCCTCGCCGTGCTGATCGCGGCGGTGGGCATCGGCGTGACGGAGCTGGTCAGGTCGTTCGAGGCCAGAGGCATCACCGTTCCCCTGGTCCCGGCCCTGGCGGGCATGACCGCCATGCTGGTCGGCGCCTACTGGGGCGGTGAGGTGACCGGCTCCGCCTGGGGCGGGACCGCCTGGCTGGTCGGCGTCTTCGCGATGACCGTGCTCGTGCTGATGATCTGGCGGATGTTCCAGGGCACCGAGAACTACGTCCGCGACATCACCGCGACCATCCTGGTCGTCGTCTACCCCTCCCTGCTCGCCGGGTTCGTGGCGCTGCTGCTCGCCGACCCCGACCAGGGCCCGGACCGGGTGGTCGTCTTCATCGCCACCACCGCCGCGAGCGACATCGGCGGATATTTCGCCGGGATCTCCCTCGGCAGGCACAAGATGGCCCCGGTGATCAGCCCGAAGAAGACCTGGGAGGGCTTCGCGGGGTCGGCGCTGGCCTGCATGGCGGTGGGCGGCTGGCTGGTGGCGTGGCTGCTGGAGAACGACATCTGGAAGGGCGTCCTCATCGGCGCGGTCGTGGTGGTCTTCGCCACGCTCGGCGACCTGGTCGAGTCGGTGATCAAACGCGATCTCGGCGTCAAGGACATGGGCAGCGTGCTTCCCGGCCACGGCGGCATGATGGACCGCCTCGACTCCATGGTGGCCGCGCTGATCCCGGTCTGGGTGCTGCTCACCCT
Organism: Streptosporangium sp. NPDC002524; assembly: GCF_040295985.1. Classification (NCBI taxonomy): domain Bacteria; kingdom Bacillati; phylum Actinomycetota; class Actinomycetes; order Streptosporangiales; family Streptosporangiaceae; genus Streptosporangium; species Streptosporangium sp. NPDC002524. The sequence continues at coordinate 43,870 of NZ_JBEOWK010000033.1, forward strand.
GCTGATCTGAGCTGATCTGACAGCCGGTCCGGGCCTGCCCGGGTACGGGCGGGTCAGCCCGCCCGGGTGAGCCGGGTCGCGGACAGGCTCGGGAGCACCGCCCGGTAACCCTCGGCCGAGACCAGGCTCAGCTCCTCCGGGGTGATCGGGACGAGCCAGAGCCACTGCACGGAGTCGCCGCCGAAGGAGAAGCCCGACAGGTCGGGCAGCCCCGGCAGCCCGGTCAGCATCATGACGCCGCCGTAGGCGGAGCCGAGCGGGAAGGTCTCGGGCCGGTGGTACCACTTGGCGGTGTGGCCGTGGCCCAGCCAGGTGACCGAGTGCCAGGGGTACTGCCCCAGCCACAGGAACAGCCGGGCCGCGTCGCGGGCGTCGCCTGGGGAGGCGACGGCGAGCTCCACCCGGGCGTACGCGTCCGGCCGGTCGATGTACTGCTCGACGGTGGGCATCCGCTGGCAGCTCATCCCGACCGTGGACAGGATCGTGTGCTCCCTGTCCCGCTCCGGAGGGCGTTCGGTGATGCCCACCGCGGGCATCCGCCCGCCTCCGGCGTCCCAGAACCGGCCCGCGGTGCCGACCGCGCGGTCCAGGTGGCCCATCACGAACTGCTGGAACGAGGCCCAGGAGCCGTCTCCTGCGCGCCACTCCCAGTAGGCGCGGGCCTTGGCGATCCGGGAGGCGAGGCCGTCGTGGGCCTCCTCCAGCGACCAGGCGAACGGGGACTCGCCCAGCGCGTCGCGGGAGTAGCCGGGCATCCCCCGGCTCATGTCGGCCCATCCCGGAATGACCGCGAGCAGCTCGTCGTTCTCGTACAGGGCGACGCCGTCGCCCTCCTCGAACCACAGCGATCTCAGCGTGCCCAGGGGCCCCCTGCCGCCGGGGTGGCGGGTGTTCGCCCTCGGGGCCATCGGCGGCAGCGCGGAGTTCAGGCGACCGGGGTCGATCCCGTCCGGGGCCGGCCGGTGGTTGGCGAGCCAGACGGCTCCGTGCACCGTTCCGCCCGGCCCGCACAGGTAAGCTACCGAGGAGGTCTCGTCGCGTTCGACCACCAGGGTGCGGCTTCCGTAGGGATTGACGTCGGTGAGCACGACCTCGACGCCGTCTCCCCGCTCTCTCGCGGGGCCCGTGGGGCGGTTTGTCGCCATACCTCCGGACTCTAGATCACTGTCGGGCACCGCTTCGAGCATTCGCGTAACCGTTGAGAGAAGGCGTTGGACTTGTCGACCGTCAGCCCGTCCGGGACCCCCGTACCCGGCCAGCTCACCTTCGTGGCGCCGCGCCGGGCCAAGCCCGCCCGGCACCTGGCCGACCTGACCATGGCCGAGCGCCGGGCGGTCGTCGCCGAGCTGGGCGAGAAGCCGTTCCGCGCCGACCAGCTCTCCCGGCACTACTTCGAGAAGTTCAACGGCGATCCCGAGCTGATGACCGACCTTCCGGCCGCGGCCAGGGAGAAGTTCGCCACCGCGCTCTTCCCCGCCCTGCTGACCTCGGTCAGGGAGATGACCACCGACGCGGGCACCACCCGCAAGACGCTGTGGCGCCTCTTCGACGGCGCGCTGGTCGAGTCGGTCCTCATGCGCTACAGCGACCGTACGACCATGTGCGTGTCGTCGCAGGCCGGATGCGGTATGAACTGCCCGTTCTGCGCCACCGGCCAGGCGGGCCTGACCCGCAACATGACCACCGCCGAGATCGTCGAGCAGGTCGTCGCCGGGGCCCGCGCGCTCGCGGCCGGTGACGTCCCGGGCGGTCCCGGCCGGGTCAGCAACGTGGTCTTCATGGGCATGGGCGAGCCGCTGGCCAACTACAAGGCCGTGATCGGCGCCGTCCGCCGGATGGTCGAGCCCGCCCCCGACGGCCTGGGCATCTCCGCCCGGGGCGTCACCGTCTCCACGGTCGGCCTGGTCCCCGCGATCGGCAAGCTCGCGGGCGAGGGCCTGCCGGTGACGCTCGCCCTCTCGCTGCACGCGCCCGACGACGAGCTCCGCGACACGCTGGTGCCGATCAACACCCGCTGGAAGGTCGCCGAGGTCCTCGACGCGGCCTGGGACTACGCGGCCAGGACCAAGCGCCGGGTCTCCATCGAGTACGCGCTCATCAAGGACATCAACGACCAGGAGTGGCGCGCCGACCTGCTCGGCAAGCTGATCAAGAACAAGCTCGTGCACGTCAACCTGATCCCGCTCAACCCGACCCCGGGCTCGAAGTGGACCGCCTCCCGCCCGGAGGACGAGCGGGCCTTCGTCCGGCGCCTGGAGTACCACGGCGTGCCGGTGACGGTCCGCGACACCCGGGGCCGCGAGATCGACGGCGCCTGCGGCCAGCTCGCCGCCGCCGAGTAGTCTCCGCGGGCGGCCGTCCCGCCCGCGGAAGGCGGCTCTCAGGACGACATCCCGTAGCGGGTGGCGACCGCGGCGGCGCGGTCGCGCAGGGAGTCGCGCAACCACTGCGGGCTCAGGGCCTCCGCGTTCGTGGTGAACTGCCACAGCGCCCATTCGGCGTGTCTCGGGTCCTGGAAGGTCACCTCCATCCGCAGCCGGCCGTCCGGGTCGGTCTCTTCGGCGTGGACGGCGAGCGCGGTGCCCACCAGGGCCTCCCGCCCGGCCGGGTCCACGCGTACCAGCACGGTGACCTGGTCGCCGCCGGTCCGGAACCGTGTGCTGCGTTCCTGCCAGGCCCGGTCCAGGTCGACCCGGTCCGGTCGCTGCGCGGGTTCGGTGAGCTCCTCGGCGGCCAGGATCCGGGACAGCCGATAAGTGCGGTCCGCGCCGGACCTCGTGGCCAGCAGGTAACCCCGCTCGCGTACGGTGACCAGGCCGATCGGGTCCACCGTGCGCCACGTCGGGGCCTGGCCGGCGGCGGCGTAGTGGATGCGCAGCCTGTGCCCGGCGAACACCGCGCGCAGGACCTCGGCCACCACGGCGTCGGGCACCTCCTCGTCGGCCAGCCGGCGCGAGAGGAGGTCGGTCTCCGGGTCGACGAGCAACCGTTCGGCCGCGCCGGCCGCGGTGCGCCGGTAGCTCTCGGGCAGCGCGTCGACCACCTTGAGCATCGCCGAGGCGAGCGCAGAGCCGAGGCCGAACGCCTGCGCGCCGCGTCGCGATCCGGCGACCAGCAGGGCGAGGGCCTCGTCGTGGTTCAGCCCGGTGAGCTCGGTCCGGAAACCGGGCAGCAGCGCGAAGCCGCCGTGCCGGCCGCGTTCGGCGTAGACCGGGACGCCGGCCGCCGACAGCGCCTCGATGTCGCGCAGCACGGTGCGGGTGGACACCTCCAGCTCGCGGGCGAGCGTCGCCGCCGGCAGCCGGCCGTGCTGTCGCAGCAGTAGTACCAGCGAGACCAGCCGGTCGGCGCGCATGCGGGAACTCTACCGACATACACGACACAGGATGTCGTGATTTGCCGGGAGGCTGATCATCGTCACGAAAGAGAAGGCGGCTGCCGAGCAGGCCGCGTACGTGACGTCGACGAACCGAATGGAGCTGATATGGCAGTGGAGCGAACGGCGGTCAACCCGTGGGCGTGGTCGGCGGAGCTGGGCTACAACCAGGGGGAGATCGTCTCCGGGCACACCCGGACCCTGTACCTCTCCGGGCAGACCGCGATGGACGAGGACGGCAAGCCCCGGCACGCCGGTGACATGGAGGCCCAGCTGGCACTGAGCCTCGACAACCTGGAGGCCGTGCTCGCCGAGGCGGGCATGTCCCTGGCGAACCTGGTCCGGCTCAACGTCTACACCACCGACGTCGACCGGCTCTTCGGGCACTACGGCGTGCTGGCGTCGCGGCTGGGCGCCGCCGGGGTGGCGCCGTCCACCACGATGCTCGGGGTGACACGACTGGCGATCCCCGACCTGATGGTCGAACTCGAGGGGACCGCCGTCGCGTGACGCCCCCTCGCCGCCTCCGGCAGCCCTGCCGGAGGCGGCGCGATCAGGGGAGGAGGCCGGCGACCGCCGGGATCAAGGGGTGCGAGTGATCCACTGGGGACGCTCGTCAGGTGGCCCGACGGGACCGCGCCAGCCGTCGGGATGCGTGATCGCCCGGCGCACATTGATCGCGCCGTATACGGCACAGGAAAGCATACCGAGGCCGAGCCACAGGAAAAGATCGCTTTCGCGTCCGGCCTGCACCACGTTACCGGCCGGGCGAGAGGGGTCGTAGACGACCGTTATTTCGTCGCCGACCTCGACCCCACCTCCCACGCTGCCCAAAGTAATGGTCACCTCGCGATTCTCACGCGTGCGGAAAGTCACCCTGGCCGTGTCAGGGGCGTGGCGCTTCGAATGAACCTCCGAGACCGTCGCCGAGACCACCACGCCGTCACGATCCAGGAAGTGGTTCGCGAGGATCTCGTCGGCGGTGAGCAGCCCGCACACCACCACACCGAGCAAGGCCCAGCCGGCACGGCGACGCAGTCTCCCCGCCGAAGGCCACTCGGAAGGTGAGGGCGGCATAGAAGGTGAAGGCGGCAGGGAAGGTGAAGGCGGTGAATCCCCGGCCTGGTCGTCTCGACGACCCTCCGGCACCGATTCATTGTTTCTCCGGCGCTTTTTCCTTGAGCGTGCACGCCTCTTCATGATGCTGGAACGAACCGGGAACAATGACTGGTTCCCACTCCTGACAAAGGCTCTGGATTTTCCGCGGTGGCCGGCGGGGGTGGCTGGGTGTTCGTCGCTGTCCGTCATCCTCGGGGGCGGTTCGGAACAGCGGCTCGAAGTTTGACTGGCGGGTCGCTCGGTGAGCCAGGCCAGATATGCCCGGACTCGGGAGGCACAGGCGCGGCGAGTGTCGGCCACCCGATTGCGGTAGGGCAGGGGCGGCTACGCATTGGTGTCCGGCGTGCGGAGGTTGCTCAGCCATCTGGCGGAAACGATCGCGGCGCCCAGCGCAGTGCCTAGTACGGTGCCTAGTACGGCGCCTAGTACGGCGTCGGCCGGTGCGGTATTAGCCGCATGTCAGCCCGCCTGTCCATCTTGACGGCGAAGGTTCGTCGGACGAGCTTTTCTTCCAAGTTCCGGAGATGGCTCTTGCCAAAAGAAGAACACCATGAAGGTGACGATTGTGAATATAGCGGCCAGGACGTAAGAAACAATCATGGCCAATCCCTGGGATGCCACGGCGACGCTCACTCCGATCGCGATCAACGAGGTCACCGGGAAGATCGCACGCAAACCCCAGTAGGCCAACCGCCTGCCCGGCAGGGGGTGAGCTTGGACGTAGTGCTCCCAGCCCATATTCTCCCGACCGACGCGATCTTCGATTTCGGTCCGGATAAAGGCCGCGATACGGGTGATCAGATGGGCTTTGAAGAGCCAGATGATCCCCAGGACCAGCGACAGCAGCGGGTAGACCAGGATGATGGCCGCGTTGCGGACCTGAAAGCCCGCCGACAACACGGCACCGAAGGACACCGTCGTCACAGCGGTGATCTGGAATTGCAACGCCGTGAGGCTGACGATCTCTGCGCGCAAGGAGGTGTACTGGGCCACAATGAGCTGCGTGGCCTCCCATTTCGGCGGGATCGGCTCTGCCTCGGGCGGCGATCCCGTCGCTCTCGCGGTGCCCGGCCGGAGATCTGTGGGCGCTTTCCGACGTGGTCGCTGAAAGAGTGACGCGAGTCTGGAGCGCCAGGAAAAGGTATGCCGCATGATATCCACAATGCCGCAGATATCCTCGCTGCGAGGAAAGTTGGGTGGTAAAGGACATCGCGTTTGACGGAGCGTCACAGCGAGTGACGGTTTTCTCATGTCCCGAACCGGGGCCGCCGAACGCCGGAAACGTGACGCTCGGCCATTCCGGCGCAGGAGTTGGGAAAGGCCGTCGATTATGGGCTTGGCCGTGGCGAGGGAAGGGGAATCGTGGGGGTGAGGTGTGCTGGGCCGGGACTCAGCGGACCGAGCGGAAGAACGTCCGCACCTCATTCACGAACGCCTCGGGTTGTTCGAAAGCGGCGAAGTGGCCGCCCCGGTCCAGCTCGTTCCAGTGCCGGATGTCGGTGAAGCGCTTGGCGGCCCACCGGCGGGAGGGACGCGGGTTCTCCTTGGGGAAGATCGAGCATCCCGTCGGCACCGTCACCACGTCGGTCGTCGCGCCCGCGAAGCGTCGCTGGACCTGCCTGAAGCTCTCCCAGTACAGCCGGGCGGCCGACGCGCCGGTGCCCGGCAGGGGGAACTCCGTCCGCCCCCTCCCGGCTGGGCGGCGTTCCCCGGCCGTCCCACGCTCCCGCCGCATCGCCGACCGGCCCGGGGCGACCCGTCCGGATCTTCATCCATTCTGGGGCATGACCTCGGCTCCCAGGGGATGGGCGTAGACCGGCACCCGCACGGCAGCGACCATCCCGCCACACCGTCGACGGCCATCCTGTTGGCGAGGAGGCGGCCAATCCGTCAGCTGGGTAGCGGCCAAACTGTCAGCGACCCAGCGGCCATTCTGTCACGAGACCTCGTACTGTGACATGCTTGTCCCATGGTCAGCGGCTCACAGACTCCTCTCGGCAGGGTCGTTCCACGACGTGCCGAAAGGCTCGTCGAGGAGGCTCTGGCCGACACCCGCGTCACTCTCGTGACGGGGGCACGCCAGTGCGGTAAGAGCACGCTGGTCCGGCTCCTCGCCAAGGGGCGTGCCGGAGAGTGGCGCAACCTCGACACCCCCGCCGCCCGCCAGGCCGCGCTCACCGACCCCGCCGGATTCGTGGACTTTCCCGAGCTCATGGTCATCGACGAGATCCAGCGAGCCCCCGAGCTGCTGCTCGCCATCAAGGAACAGGTGGACACCGATCCGAGGCCGGGCCGCTACCTGCTGACCGGCTCCGCGCGCGTGCTCGGGCTCCGGGGGCTTCCCGACGCGCTGCCCGGCCGCATGGAGACCATCGAACTGTGGCCCTTCTCGCAGGGCGAGATCGACGGCACGGCCGACGCATTCGTGGACGCCGTCTTCGCCGAGCCTGAGAATCTTCACCACACCTCCGGGGTCGGCCGCGCCGAGTACGCGGAACGGCTGGTTCGGGGCGGGTTCCCCGAGGCGGTCTCGCGTCCCAACGTCCGCAGACGGGAGCGGTTCCTCGACTCGTACGTCGCGGATCTCATCGCGCGCGACGTGAGCCAGCTGGCGGAGATCGAGCGGATCTCGGAGATGCGGGCACTGATCCGGCTGCTGGCCGCCCGGTCGGGTCAGTTGCTGGTGCCCGGGTCCCTGAGCAACGGGATCGGGCTCTCCGCGAGCACGGTCCATCGCTACCTCGGCCTGCTGGAAGAGGTCTTCCTGATCAAGCGGATCCCCGCCTGGTCACGCAACCTCGGCAGTCGTGCGATCGGAACGCCCAAAATGGCCTTCGTCGATTCGGGGATCGCGGCGACCCTCCTGGGAGCCGACTCCCGGAGCCTGGTGCGTCCCGAAGGTGCCTTCGGCCCACTCCTGGAGGGCTTCGTCCTCATGGAGCTGGCTCGCCAGCTCACCTGGTCGGACGAACGCGTGGAGCTGTTCCACTACCGGACCAAGGACAAGGTGGAGGTCGACGCCGTCCTGGAGAATCGCCGGGGGCGCGTGGTCGGCGTGGAGGTGAAGGCGTCGTCGACGGTGCGACCGGACGACTTCAGGGGGCTGCGGCACCTGGCGGGCCGCCTCGGTGACGATTTCGCGGTGGGAATCGTCCTCTACACGGGGACGCAGACACTTCCGTTCGGCGACCGCATGCGCGCCATGCCGGTGAGCGCCCTCTGGGAGGTCGCCGCTCCGCAGGGGTAGCTGTTCGACGATCGCTCAGGCTTCGGGAGAGACGGAACAGCCACCGCCCCATTTTCCTGACCAACGGAGTTTTCCTGACCAACGGAATGACGGGAGTGCCGGCCTGGCCGCTGGCCGCCGCGGTGGAGCGGCTCACACCCGTAGCCCGCACGCCGGCCGCTCTTCAAGACCACTGAACCGGCGGCACGTACGGACAGGAACCACTTCCCGGGCCGTTCGAGCAGGCGGATGAGGCAGGAACGCGCCCGGCCTTCTGAGGTGGGGCGGAGGAGGGTGTCGTCGGCCACGTCGATGACGGGGCGCGAACCTCGCCGGATCTGATGTCCATTTAAAGGAAATAATGCCATTTTCTCCTTTTCTGACTTCGAATATGTGGTGATCGGCTACCGTCGCCCGTTACGACAGAAGATCGACTAGAGACTGGAGCATTGTGCGAAGAAGAATCTCTTGGTTCGCCGTCCTCCTGGCGACGGTGACGGTTTTACCGGTCGCGGTGGCCAACGCGGACACCGAGGTAGTGGGGGCGCGGACCATCGCCTGGGCGCCTTGTGAGGAGGAGCCCGCCGCCGAGTGCGGCACGCTGAGCGTGCCCGTCGACTGGTCGAAGCCGGGCGGGGCGAAGGTCGACATCGCCGTCGCGCGGCGCAAGGCCACGGATCCGGCCGCGCGGGTCGGTTCGCTGGTGATCAATCCCGGCGGTCCGGGCGGGTCGGGTGTGGAGGCCGTGTACGGCGCCCCCGGGTCCTACACCGAGGAGCTGCAGCGACGATTCGACATCGTCGGATTCGACCCCCGGGGCGTGGGGCGCAGCAACCCGGTGATCTGCTCGGCGTCGGTGTACAACCGGATGCCGCACACCGTCATGAAGAGCCAGGCCGACTTCGACGCCTGGAACGCGTTCACCAAGCAGCTGCACGCCGACTGCCGCGCCCGTACCGGCCCGCTGTACGACCACGTCGACTCCGCCGACGTCGCCCGTGACCTGGACGCGCTGCGCGCCGCCCTGGGCGAGGAGAAGCTCACCTACTACGGGATCTCGTACGGCACGCTGATCGGCCAGATGTACGCCGAGCTGTTCCCCGGCCGCGTCCGGGCCCTCGGGCTCGACAGCAACATGGACCACAGCCTCGGCGTCGCGGGCTTCCTGGCCACCGAGGCGATCGCGATCGAGGACGCGTTCGACCAGTTCGTCGGCTGGTGCGAGCAGGACACCGGCTGCGTCCTGCACGGGCGTGACATCCGCGGGATCTGGAAGGGCCTGCGGGAGAAGGCGCGGCGCGGTGAGCTGAAGTACCCGAGCACGGGCCAGACGATGACCGAGTTGCAGGTCGTCTACAACGCGGCACTGGGCACCGAGGGACCGGCCTGGAACATCCTGAGCGAGGTGATCAACTGGTTGGACGGCGGGCCGGAGCCGGAGTGGGCGCCCCCGCTGCCCGGACGGCAGCCCGTGGAGGGGGACGTCGCGCATCTGCCGACGGCGGTTCTCTGCCAGGACTACCACCTCAAGGTGCGTAACTACGCGGAGTACGCCGCGCTCATGCGGGTCTCCAACACGCTCGCACCCGACACGGGGTACCACCCGTACCCGATCGACGATCTGCCGATCTGCATGAACTACCCGACCACGAACGCGCCGCACGCACTGCGATACACGGGCGACGCCCCGCTGCTGCTCGGGAACTCCCTGCACGATCCGGCCACCCCGTGGATCTGGTCCGCCAACGTGGCCCGTCAGCTCGGGTCCAAGGCGGTGTTGCTCACATACGAGGGCTGGGGACACCGCATCTACGGCAAGGACAAGTGCCAGACGGACATCTTCGACGAGTATCTGATCTCGCTGAAGGTGCCGCCGCGCGGCACGCGCTGCGCCGTGGGCACGCCCGAGGAGAGCGTGCTCAAGCAGCGGGCGCCGTCGCGGACGTGGCCGACCGGCCCGAACCACTGGGCGGTCGGCCCGGCGGCGGCCTCAGCTGCCTTCTAACTCAGGAGCCCGCCTTCCGATTCCGGGGGCGGGTCTCCGCCCGGGTGGCTCATCCGGGTGAGAGTCGTGCGGTCGCCGAGTGAGTGAGCGGGTGTCGTCGAACCACGGCGAGTCCGGTGGTGCGACGACACCCGTTCAGGGGTTCAGGCGGCGGACGCGCGCGTACAGGATGAGGCTCGCGGCGGTCCAGAAGAGGGTGGCGGCGGAGATGGGGAGGAGGACGGTGTCCAGCAGGCCGTCGTTGGCGGCGCGCATCCAGGGCATGATCGGCACCGAGAGGCGGCCCACCGGGGTGAGGCTGATCAGCAGCAGGGCGAGATAGCCGCCGAAGAGGGCGAGCATCGAGACGGCGGGGGAGGCCAGGATCGGGCGGCTGGTCAGGGCGCCCAGGGCCGTTCCCGCGCTCACGCCGAGCACGTGCAGCGCGATGCCGAGCGTCAGGTCGGCGGAGGTGGGCATGGCCGCGAAGCCGTGGATCAGCGGGAGCCCGATCGCGATCGCCGCCATGCCGAGGTTGACGGCCAGCGCGGCGAGCAGCCCGGCCCCGACCTCGCGGCCGGGCCGTCCGGTGGCGGTCATGGAGATCAGCCGCTGGGTCGGAGGCTCGGTGTCGAGCAGCCCCCTGGCGGCCCAGGCGAAGATGAGGATCAGCAGCCCGGCCGAGTCGGCGTACGCGGACAGCTCCTTGCCCGGCGGGGTCAGCGTGGAGTAGAAGATGACCAGCATCGCGAAGAGCCCGATCATCGGCTGGAGCAGCCGGTGCGACCGGGCGTAGGCGGCGAGCTTGAAGCGTACGAGGTGGATCATGATGACCGCCTGGTGAGGTAGCCGTCGGCGCGGAGCTTCTGTTCCACCTCGTCGGCGTCGTCCGCGTCCACGACCACCTCGATGACCACCTGCGCGGGCGCCTCACGGTGGGCGTCCCCCGAGGGGGCGCGGGTGCCGGCGGTGACGCCGCCGTCCGCGACGAGCCAGTGTTCGGCGCCGGGGAAGTGCTGGAGCTGCTTCTGGTGGTCGCTGACGACGACCGTGCCGCCGCGTGCGGCGATCTCCTCGATGATCACGGGGAGTTCGACGCGGGTCTGCTCGTCGAGCCCGGCGAAGGGTTCGTCGAGGATGAGCAGGTCCGGCGGGGCCAGCAGCGACTGGATGAGCCCGACCTTCTGCGCGCTGCCCTTGGACAGGTCGCCGAGCGGCTGCTCCAGCAGGTGGGTCGCGTTCAGCCGTTCCGCCAGGTCCTCGGCGGAGGTGGGGGAGGAGAGGCCCCGGATCCTGGACATGTGGGCCAGGTAGCCGGTGACGGTGAACGGCTGGTCCACGGGGAACACGTCCGGGGCGTAGCCGACGACTCCGGGCCGGTCGGAGATCGAGCCCCGGGACGGGGGCACGATGCCCGCGAGCAGTCGCAGCAGTGTCGACTTTCCCGCGCCGTTGCGGCCGGTGACCTCGACGACGGAGCCGGGGTGGAGCGCGAGCTCGACGTCCCGCAGGACCCAGGGGCCGCGCCGCGAGTATCGGAAGGACACCGTGGAGAGCCGCATAAGCCGCAACCCTACCGTGATCACCCAATTTCCGGTCCGCGT
>NZ_JBEOWK010000033.1:55276-111324 GCF_040295985.1 Streptosporangium sp. NPDC002524
GTCCTCCGGTCCGCGTCCTCCGGTCCGCGTCCTCCGGTCCGCGTCCTCCGGTCCGCGTCCTCCGGTCCGCGTCCTCCGGTCCGCGTCCTCCGGTCCGCGTCCTCCGGTCCCCCGGTCTCCCGGCCCGGGGTGACGGTCTCCACGTTCCCGCTCTCGGTCTCCGGCCCAGGGCGGCAGCGCCCGGCTTCCGGCCTGGGCCGGCAGCGCCCGCGTTCCGGTCCGCGTTCTTCCGGGACGTGGCCGGGACGTGGCCGGGACGCGACCGGGACGCGACCGGGACGTGGCCGGAACGCGGACGGAGACCCCGCGCTGACGCGAGGTCTCCGTCGTGGTCGAGCCCGTTCGGTGTTACGTGCCGTCGTCCGGCCCCGCGTTCACGGGGTCAGCTGCCGTAGACGTCGAAGTCCCACAGGGAGTAGCCGTAGGCGGGCAGCGCGCGCTGGGTGCCGTACACGCGCACGTAGCGTCCGCTGCCGCTGACGGTGAGGTCGTCCACGCCTCCGTCCGAGGCGACGGTGGAGTAGACGTTGGTCCAGGTGGTGTTGTTGGTGGAGGTCTGGACCTGGTACGCCCTGCCGTAGGCGGCCTCCCAGTTCAGCCGGACGCGGTTGATGGTCCGGGTGGCGCCCAGGTCGACGGTGATCCACTGCGGGTCGCTGTAGAGGCTGCTCCAGCGGGTGGCGGGGTCGCCGTCCACCGCGAAGGAGCCGACCCGGCCGTTGCCCTCCTCGACGCTGCTGGTCGTGACCGGCTTGCCGACGGACAGCAGCGACGGGTTCGAACTCGCGGGGGTGCCGTAGACGCTGAGGTCCCACAGCGAGTAGCCGAAGGCGAGGGCGCGCTGGGTGCCGTACACGCGGACGTAGCGGCCGGTGCCGGTGAGGGTGAGGTCGTCCACCCCGCCGTCACCCGTGGTGGTGGAGTAGACGTTGGTCCAGGTGGTGTTGTTGGTGGAGGTCTGGACCTGGTACGCCCTGGCGTAGGACGCCTCCCAGTTCAGCCGGACCCGGTTGAGGTTGTAGTTCGCGCCCAGGTCCACGGTGATCCACTGGGGGTCGGTGTAGAGGCTGCCCCAGCGGGTGGCGGAGTTGCCGTCCACCGCGTTCGCCCCGACGAGTACGTTGCCCTCCTCGACGCTGCTGGTGGTGACCGGCTTGCCCCGTGCGAGGTCGCCGCCGGGGTTGGGGTTGCCGGGCGGGGTGCTGGCCCCGGCACCGGTGAAGGTGTAGCTGTCCAGGTCGTACAGGGCGCCGGTGCCGGTCCCGGTGAAGACGATGTACAGGTCGTGGGTGTTGTCGTCGGGCTTGGTGACCGGGGCGGTCACCTCGGCGTAGTTGTCCCAGCCGCCGGTGCCGCCGACCGTGAGGCGGGCGACCTCGGGGCCGGTGGGCGAGTCGAAGCGGAACGACAGGGTGCCGCCCGCGTTGGCCGAGGAGACGCGCGCCTTCACCCCGGTGATGCCCTTGAGGCTGACGGCGTGGTGCCTGACCCACTCGCCGTTCTGGATGTCACCGAGCCGCTTGGCGCCCTCGGCCGCCGCCTGGTCGACGACCCTGGGGCCGTTGAGCTGGGCGTAGTGCTCGGCCTGCCACTGCTTGGGCCAGAGCGTGATCTCCTTCTCGCCGGTGAGCGGGACGGAGCCGGTCGCGCCGCGGTCGGTGTAGCTGCTGCGGATCACGAAGAACTGCACGGCGTCGAGCCCGGCGTGGATGGGACCGGTGTTCACGGTGAAGCCGCAGCCGGTGCCCTGGCCCTCCTCGTGGGCGTGTTCCTGGTGGCCGAGCGCGGCGCGGATGACGACGTTGGCGCAGGCGGGCGTGCCGTCCTGCGCGTCGGTCGCGGACGCGGTCGAGACCAGGTCGTCGCCCCAGCTGTACATGCCTCCGGCGGGCAGGCCGTTCAGCGTCACCACGGGCCGGTTGTTGCCCACCACGATGGGGATCACGACGGTGCCGGTGCGGTTGCTCGGATCCCTGACGGTGAGCCGGGCCCGCTTGTCGCCGTTGGTCGTGTAGGTGTACGTGGGGTTGGCGGCGGTGGAGTCGACGGTGCCGTTGTCGTCGAAGTCCCAGGCGTAGGTGAGCGCGTCGCCGTCGGGGTCGGAGGTCCCGGCGCTGGAGAAGGTGACCGCGAGCGGGGCGAGGCCGTTGTCCCGGTTCGCCGTCGCCTGGGCGATCGGCGACCGGCCGCCCTGCACGTGGTTGATCTTGTAGAGCCCGGCGTCGGCGGCGCCGGAGAAGTAGCCGCTGCCGTACTCCATCAGGTAGAGCGAGCCGTCGGGGCCGAACTCCATGTCGATGGGGTGCACGAGGTTCATCCCCGCGAGCACCGGCTCGATGATGGTCGGCGTCCCCGTCGTCGGGTTGCCGTTGTTGAACTGGACCTCCTTGATCCAGTTACGGCAGTACTCGGAGATGAGCAGCTTGTTGTCGTAGTAGGCGGGCCACTTCACGTCCGAGACGAGGTTCGGGTCGTAGTGGTAGACCTCGGCGTGGTTGGGAGAGCCGCAGCCGCCGGGGTTGTCCAGGGCGGGCCACTCCTTGCTGCCGCCGTGCTGCTCCCAGACCAGCGCGGGCTTGGTGGGGGGCAGCTGCTGCAGGCCGGTGTTGCGCGGCGAGTTGTTCACCGGGCCGGTCGTGCCGCCGCAGGGGAACCAGCCGCGCGGGGCGTTCGCCGCGAAGTCCCAGTCGTTGTAGGCGACGTTGGGGCCCCCGCAGTAGGGCCAGCCGTAGTTGCCGGGCCCGGTGGCGCGGTTGAACTCGTCGTAGGCGGCGGGACCGCGGTTGGCGAGGGTCGCGTTCGCGTCGGGGCCGACCTCGCCCCAGTGCAGGGTGTTGCCCGACTTCTTGTCGACCCAGATCCGGTACGGGTTGCGGGTGCCCATGATGTAGATCTCGGGCCTGGTCTGCGCGGTGCCCGGCGCGAAGAGGTTGCCCGCGGGGATGGTGTAGGTGCCGTTGTTCTCCGGGTGGATCCGGTTGATCTTGCCGCGCAGGTCGTTGGTGTTGCCGGAGGTGCGCTGCGCGTCGTACTGCGGGTTGCGGCTGGTGCGCTCGTCGATCGGGGCCATGCCCGCCGAGTCGCCGCCGGAGTTGGTGTTGTCGCCGACGGCGAAGTACAGGTTGTTGTTGCTGTCCCAGGTCATCGATCCGGCCGAGTGGCAGCACAGCTCACGCTCGGTGGGCCATTCGATGATCATGTCCTCGCTGGCCGGGTCGAGGACGTTGGTGGCGGCGTTGAAGGTGAACCGGGAGATCCGGTTCACCAGCGGCGTCACCTTGGGCGAGTAGAAGAGGTACACCCACCGGTTGGTGGCGAACTGCGGGTGCAGGGTGATGCCGATGAGCCCGTCCTCGAAGCGCGCGTCCAGCTGGACGGTGAGCGCGACGGTCGTGGCCTTCGTCGCAGGGTTGTACAGGCGGACCTGGCCGCCGCCGGAGGTGGTGCCCCGGTTGATGTAGAGGACCTTGCCGTCGGGCAGGACGGAGAGCTCGATGGGCTCGCCCATCGACAGCCCGCCGTCCAGCTTGACCTTCTCGAAGGCGCTGGTCGGCGGGGGTGCGAAAGCGACGGACGCGGTGGAGGTCGATGAGGTGGAAGAGGCCGAGGCGGTGGTGCCGGTGGCTCCCGCCGCGACGGTGGAGAGAGCGAGGACCGCGACGCCCAAGGCCGTACGAAGGCGCGTGAAACCTAACACGAAGGTCTCCTGGGGGGTGAAAAGGCAGATGCGTGCGGGGGGAGGGGCGTCAGGTGCCGTAGACGTCGAGGTCCCACAGCGAGTAGCCGTAGGCGGGGAGCGCGCGCTGGGTGCCGTACACGCGGACGTAGCGGCCGGTGCCGGTGACGGTGAGGTCGTCCACACCGCCGTCGCTCGTGGTCGTGGAGTAGACGTTGGTCCAGGTGGTGTTGTTGGTGGAGGTCTGGACCTGGTACGCCCTGCCGTAGGCGGCCTCCCAGTTCAGCCGGACCCGGCTGATGGTGCGGGTGGCGCCCAGGTCGACGGTGATCCACTGCGGGTCGGCGTAGGCGCTGCCCCAGCGGGTGGCCGGGTTGCCGTCCACCGCGTTCGTCCCGACGTGCGCGCTGCCGGTCTCCACGCTGCTGGTCGTGACCGGCTTGCCGGTGGACAGCAGGGTGGTGGGGTTCGAGGTGGCGGGGGTGCCGTAGACGTTGAGGTCCCACAGGGAGTAGCCGTACGCGAGGGCGCGCTGGGTGCCGTACACGCGGACGTAGCGCCCGGTCCCGGTCAGCGTCAGGTCGTCCACACCGCCGTCGCTCGTGGTCGTGGAGTAGACGTTGGTCCAGGTGGTGTTGTTGGTGGAGGTCTGGACCTGGTACGCCCTGCCGTAGGCGGCCTCCCAGTTCAGCCGGACCCGGTTGAGGTTGTAGTTCGCGCCCAGGTCGACGCTGATCCACTGCGGGTCGGCGTAGGCGCTGCCCCAGCGGGTGGCCGGGTTGCCGTCCACCGCGTTCGTCCCGACGTGCGCGCTGCCGGTCTCCACGCTGCTCACCGTGACCGGCTTGCCCTGCGCCAGGTCGGTGGTCGGCGGGTTGGAGGGGCCGTCCTGCTTGATGCGGATGTTGCGGTAGTTGATGTCGAGCCCGGCGCCGTCGTTCTGGACGCCGATGTAGCCGTTGGCGATGTTCCGGGTGCTCGTGTAGTCATTGATCTTGGTGCCGTTGAGGTAGATCTCGACACGCTGCCCGTGCACCGCGATCTCGTAGGTGTTCCACGAGCCGGGCGGGTTGAGCGCCGCGGCGCGCGCGGCCGTGTCGGGCGCCTTGAAGCTGTAGACGCTGCCCGTGGTCCGGGTGGGGTCGGCGTCGGTGGCGTCGATCTGGATCTCGTGTCCCAGGTCGACCGGCTGCCACGGGTCGTTGCCCGGGTCGGGGAAGCCGATGAAGACGCCGCCGTTGTCGTCGCCCGGCATCATCCAGTCGAGCTTGAGCGAGTAGTTGGAGAAGGTCGAGACGGGGTACCAGAGCAGGCCCATGCCGCCGACCGAGGACAGCGTCCCGTTGGCCAGGGTGAAGCTGCCGGCGCCGGCCTGCCGCCACCGGCTGAGGCTGGCCTGCGTGCCGTCGAACAGCGACGTGTAGCCGGTCTCGGGACGGCAGTCGGCGGCCTTCGCCTTGGCCGCGACCTGGATGCCGCCGAGCAGCATCTTCGTGAAGTTGGGGTCGGCGTAGGACTCGTCGGTGTGACCGAGACCGGTGTACCAGGCCCGGCCTCCCTGGTAGTCCTGGCACCAGGTGATCGGGTGGTCGGCGCCCATGCCGCCGCCGCTGTAGGACGACTCGTCCAGGTTCGCCAGCACCTTGACGGCGGGGCGCGGGTTGGCGCGGTAGTTGTACCACTCGTCGGTGCGGGTCCAGGTGGGCGCGAGGTGCGAGGTGGACGGGTTCGCCCGGTCCTCGACGCGGATCGTCGCCTGCTGGGTGGCGGGGTGGGAGGCGAAGTACGCCCCGACCAGGCCGCCGTACCAGGGCCAGTCGTACTCGGTGTCGGCCGCGGCGTGGATGCCGACGTACCCGCCGCCGCCCGCGATGTAGGACTGGAACGCCGTCTGCTGCGCCGCGTTGAGCACGTCGCCGGTGGTCGACAGCCAGATGACCGCCTGGTACTGGGCGAGGTTGGCGGTGGTGAAGGCGCCCGCGTCCTCGGTGGCGACCGTCGTGAAGCCGTTGGCGGTGCCGAGCTGCTGGATGGCGGAGATCCCGAGCGGGATCGACGAGTGCCGGAAGCCGGCCGTCTTGGAGAAGATGAGGACCTTGGTCAGGGGAGCCGCGGAGGCGGTGCCGGGCAGCAGCGCTATGGCTCCGGTGATCATGACGGCCAGCGCGAGGAGAACCCGCGAGATCCGGCGCATACGTCTACTCCTAGGGGGGAGAGGAGCGCGCCGCCGCACCTGGTGACAACCTTTCGGCGGAGATGTCGAGACATTCGCCGCCGTACGACAAAAGATTCGCACGGACCAGCGAAAGCGTCAATGCGTCGGGGGTGTTAACGGATGATTCGCTTTGCAACGATCTTGATACATCGGATGTATTTATTTGCGGCGGGCTGTAATTTCCGGAGGAGATAGACAAAATACGGCCTGGTCAGCGGCTTATCCCTATCTGGAGACCAGTTTTTCCTGTCCAAAGTGGACATTTCCCATCTTGACGTTCGCAGACGTCCGATGTTAACTACGGCTGACAGATCCGACCTACCGAATGTGAAGCAGGCCCGTCCTGTGACCACAGGTGTCCCGGTGGCGGATCTGTACCCACGGGGAAGTTAGGGAGCCGCCGCCGGTCGCCGATTGCCGGCGGCGGCTCCCTAACTCCCCGGCGTACTTCCCCCGCATCACGTCACCCACCGGCCGCCCCGTCCCGCCGAAGCGACCCGCTCTCCCCCCAAGCGGAGGCGCCGGCCACGCAGGTGGGTGTGTCGCGCGCTTGGTCAGGACGGGGCGGCGTGGCCGCCGTCCCCGGTGGCGATTAAGGAAGATCATGTCGAGAAAACCAGTACGCCTGTTGTTCATGTGGTTCCTCGTGACATGCCTGGCCGCGGTCGGCCTGGCCGTGCCGGCGTGGGCGGCACCGGGTGACACGGCCTTCGACCAGGCGACCGGGGCGCTGAGGGTCAACTACGGGTCGTACCTGTCGAAGCACGACATCGTCTACAACCGCCCCAACACCAACCCGATCCAGGGCCTCACCGTCGGCAACGGCCGCACCGGGGCGATGGCCTGGAACCAGAACGGCCTCACGATGCAGGTGTCGGGGGTGGACCTGTCGCAGCAGTCGACCTACGCGGCGGGCCTGGCGAACCTCAGGACCACCCCCGCGATGGACACCGGGTACACGACCTTCCAGCAGCGGCTCTCGCTGTACGACGGGACGCTGACCACCAAGTACGACTCCAACCGGACCGTGACCGTGATGGGGTCGCCGAACTCCGAGGTCATGGGCATCCACGTCGAGGACACCCGGGGCGGCGTGTCCAACGTGGCGTTCGACCTCAGCATGTGGGACCCGGCCACCGTCCAGAACATCGCGGACGTGCCCGACCTGAACACCTGGCGGACGATCTCCACCTTCTCCGACGCCAACGTGGCCGGGTTCAGCCGGGGCCAGACCGACGCGAACGGCTTCGGCTACACCATGGCCGCCACCGTCGAGGGCGCGAACTTCACCACCCAGGTCGTGAACGGCAGGAACGTGCGGCTGAACATCACGCCCACCTCCAGCTACACCATCTGGTTCACCGCCGCGAGCCGGATCAACTCCCCCAACCGCGACTCGGTCGCCCAGGCCCGCAGCCAGCTCACCTCGGTGAAGAACACCGGCTACACCACCACGTACAACAACTACCGCAACTGGTGGCACGCGTTCTGGGAGAAGTCGTTCGTCCAGTACTCCAACTCCAACCGCGACGCGGACTACCTGGAGAACGTCTACTACCTCAGCACGTACATGATCGCCGCGGGCAGCTACGGCAACTACCCGCTGCACTTCATCAACGGTGTCTTCCGCGCCACGCAGGACAACTCCAAGTGGAGCAACGCCTACTGGTACTGGAACCAACGGGACGTCTACAACTCGTTCTTCGCGTCCAACCACACCGAACTGATGAACAACTTCAACCGGCTCTACAGCCGTAACTACAACGCGCTGAAGTCGTACACGCAGACGAGGTACGGGATCGACGCCCTGTGGGTGCCCGAGACCATGGGCTGGGACGGCAACGCGCGCGGCACGATCAACAGCGACTACACCAAGAACATCCTGACGACCGGCTACCAGGCCGCGTACAACATGTACCTGCAGTACCGCTACACCAACGACGCGAACTACCTGCGCGACGTGGCGTACCCGTACATGCGGGAGACCGCGAAGCTCTACAAGGGCCTGCTGTCCTTCGACGGGCCGACCGGCAAGTACTACATGGCCAACTCCAACTCGCACGAGACGTACTGGAACGTCCGCAACGCGATCACCGACCTCGCCGCGGTGCGCAGCATCTTCCCGCTCACGATCCAGGTCAGCCAGCAGCTCGGCCTCGACGCCGGACTGCGCGCCGACTGGCAGAACATCGTGAACAACCTCACCCCGTACGTCGTCGCCAACGGCGCCTACCAGCCGCACCAGCCGCCGATCTCGCAGACGAGGAACAACGAGAACGTCTCCTCGGAGCTGATCTGGCCGTACAACATCACCGGCATCGGCTACCCCGACTACCAGACCGCGCTGAACACCTGGAACCAGCGGCCGTTCCCCTACGGCAACGTCTGGTCCAACGACGCGGTGCAGGCGGCCCGCCTCGGCCTCGGCGACCAGGCGTACCAGGGCATGAAGACGATGCTGCAGAAGTACCAGAACTACCCCAACGGCATGACCACCAACACCAACGGCGTCTTCGAGTATCTCGGCGTGCACCTGTCGGCGCTGAACGAGTCGCTCATGCAGAGCTACAACGACAAGATCAGGGTGTTCCCCGCGGCGCCGGGCGACTCCTCCTTCGTCGGCAAGTTCACCCTCCTGGCCAAGGACGGCTTCCTGGTCAGCTCCGAGCGCGAGGCCGGGGAGATCAAGTACGTCGGGCTCAGGAGCCTGCACGGCAAGCAGGCCACGGTGGTCAACCCCTGGGGCACCCAGCAGATCCGGGTGCGCCGCGCCTCCGACAACGCGATCCTGGCCACCGTCTCCACCGGTGAGGTCTCCTTCGCCACCGCGGCCAACACCGTGTACGTCGTGGAGCGGACCGCCAAGCCGCTGAGCGGCTACGCCTCGACGACGCTGACCGGCTCCGCCAACCAGGGCGTCAAGGCCCTGAGCGGCACCGCCTCCACCCTGGGTCTCCCGGGCGGCACCAGCAACGGGACGATCAGCCTGCGCTCCAAGGCGAACGGCCTCTACGTCACCGCCGCCAACGGCTCGCCGCTGATCGCGAACGGGACGTCCGTCGGGACGGCGCAGCAGTTCGACAGGGTCAACCAGAGCGGCGGCACCATCGCGCTGCGGGCGAGGGTCAACAACAAGTTCGTGGCCGCGGAGGGCGCCGGAGCCCAGCCGCTGATCGCCGACCGCGACTCGGTCGGTCCCTGGGAGACCTTCCAGCTCATCACCAACCCGGACGGCTCGGTCAGCCTCAGGGCCCAGGTCAACGGCAAGCTCGTGTGCGCCGACGCCGGAGGCGCCCAGCCGCTGATCGCCAACCGTGACTCGGTCGGCCCCTGGGAGAGCTTCGACCTGGTGAACAACTAGACGACCAGGTAAGCGGATTTTCGGGAAACCGAGTCCGGCGGGCCCCGCCCCCCGGACTCGGTTTTCGTCTTACCGGTCTTACCGGTCTTACCGGTCTTACCGGTCTTCCGGGCTTCCGGTCACCCGGCCCCCGATGTTTGATTCCGGGCATTCCCGCCGGTCACCCGGCCCGGTCTCGTCTTTCTCCCCGGTCACCCGGCGCGGTCTTCGCCTTTCCTCCCGGTCACCCGATCCGCGGTGCCCGGTTTCCGGTTTTTCCTCCGGTGGCTCAAGCTGTCACGCCCGGATGTCCTCCCCGGCGTCCGCCGGTCATTCGTCATCGCGGGACAGCCAGGAACTCAACGCCCCTTGGAACACCAGGCTCCGCACCCGCTTCCGACGTCTCGCTTTTATCCGGCTATTCCCTCCAGAATGAATACATCGGGTAAAGACCCTGTCGGGGAGACGGGAAAGGACGCGGGTTTGAACCGCTTTCCACGGGTTCTCGGGATTCGCCTGGGATACGACACGGACCAGGTGGACCTGCTGGTCCGCCGGATCGAGGGGACCCTCGGCAGGGGCGCGCCGGAAGGTGAGCCGGTCACCGCGGACGAGATCCGCGACGCCCGGTTCCGCGTCAGGCTCGGCGGCTACAACGAGGTCGCCGTCGACTTCGCGCTGGAGGCCTTCATCGTGGCGATCGAGACCCGGCCCACCGGCACGGACGGGCGCCCGGCCGTGCCCGCCCGCCGTACCGCGCCCGAGAGGCCCGGGGAGTCCGGGGAGTCCGGGCCGGGGGAGCGCGAGGAGGACGAGGAGCGCGCCGCCAGGGTCGAGCGGGTCGCCTTCCGGCCGGGACGGCTCGGCATGGGCTACGACGAGGACGAGGTCGACGCCTTCCTCGACCGGATCGTGGCCACCCTGCGCGGCACCACCGACTCGCCCCTCACCCCCGGCGACGTGCGCGGGGCGAGGTTCGCCACGGTGATGCTGAGGCCGGGGTACGCGATCGGCGAGGTCGACGAGTTCCTCGACGAGGTCGCGGGCGCCCTGGAACCCCGTCCGGCCGGAGACGACGCCTCCCGCGACCTCTAGCCCCCTAGGACCTCTGGCGGCCCGGGGCGTCAAAGCGGTGAGCGGCGGGTGCGGCCGACACGTCAGGCGCAGCAGGGACTTCAGGGGCGACCGGACGCGGGGGCGCCGGGGCGCACGCCGGGAGCCGTCAGCGGGTGCCCCAGGAGTAGGTTTGCTTGTGAAGTTTGAGATAGACGAAGGTCTCGGTGGCACGGACGGTCGGGATGGCCCGGATCTTGCCGAGGATCTCCAGGAGATGCTGGTCGCTCTCGCAGACGACCTCGACCATGATGTCCAGCGACCCGGCGGTCAGCACGACGTAGTCGATCTCCCGGATCGCCGACAGCTCGTCGGCCACCGTCTCCAGGTCGCCCTCGCACTTGATGCCGATCATGGCCTGGCGGGGGAAGCCCAGGGTGAGCGGGTCGGTCACCGCGACGATCTGCATCACCCCCGCGTCGAGCAGGCGCTGGACCCGCTGGCGCACGGCGGCCTCGGAGAGCCCGACCGCCTTGCCGATCGCGGCGTACGGCTTGCGCCCGTCCGTCTGCAGTTGCTCGATGATCTGCTTGGAGATCTCGTCGAGGACGACGGGGCCGTTCCTGGCGTCGTTCTCACGGCGAACCTTGGGCGGCGTCGTCATGGGCGCTCCCTGGCGTCATGTTGCGGGGCTGTTGCCGTCATGTTGCGGCTCCGATGCGACATGCTGTCAGTTCCGGCGCCTCTGTCAAGCGATTTCGTAGCAATTTGGTATCTTAACAACGAAATCCCTTGTCGTAGGGCTGTCGCTCTGTAAGAGTCGCGACAACTCAGCCCCGATCCTTAGGAGGCCGATGGTGACCACCCCGGTTGAGACCAGCGAATTGCCCCGCCTGCGAAATTACATCGGCGGCGAGCTCGTGGAGGCCAGGAGCGACCGGCTCTCCGACGTCGTCGATCCGTGCACCGGCGAGATCTACCTTAAGGCCCCGGTATCGGGTGCGGAGGACGTGGACGCGGCCTATGCCGCTGCAGCCGCCGCGTTCGAGTCGTGGAGCCAGGCCACCCCGGGCGAGCGCGCCAACCTTCTCCTCAAGGTGGCCGACGCGATCGACGCGCGGGCCGAGGAGCTGAACGAGGCCGAGTGCCGCAACACCGGCAAGCCGCGCGCCCGGATGGCCGAGGACGAGACCCCGATCGCGGCCGACCACTTCCGCTTCTTCGCGGGGGCCGCGCGCACGCTGGAGGGCCCGACGTCGGGCGAGTTCCTCGCCGAGCACACCTCCGTCATCCGGCACGAGCCGATCGGCGTGGTGGGCCAGGTCACCCCCTGGAACTACCCGATGATGATGGCGGTCTGGAAGATCGCCCCGGCGCTCGCCGCGGGCAACACCGTCGTGCTCAAGCCCTCGGACACCACACCCGCCTCCACGGTCAAGCTGGCCGAGATCCTCGGCGAGGTCCTGCCGAAGGGCGTCTTCAACGTCGTCGTCGGCGACCGGGAGACCGGCGCGCTCGTCGTCGGCCACCCGACCGCGTCGATGGTCGCGATCACCGGTTCGGTCGGCGCGGGCATGGCCGTGGCCAGGAGCGCCGCCGAGGACCTCAAGCGGGTCCACCTGGAGCTGGGCGGCAAGGCGCCCGTCATCGTGTTCGACGACGTCAGGGACCTCAAGGCCGCCGCCGAGTCCATCGCCACCGCGGGCCTGTACAACGCGGGCCAGGACTGCACCGCGGCCTGCCGCGTGATCGTCCACGAGGACGTCCACGACGAGTTCGTGGCCGCGCTCACCGAGGCGGCGGCGAGCACCGTGACCGGCGACCTCTCCGACGAGGACGCCCTGTACGGCCCGCTCAACAACGCCGACCAGCTGGCCCGGGTCACCGGCTTCATCGACCGGGTCCCCGGCCACGCCAAGGTCCTGACCGGCGGCAACCGGATCGGCGACCGGGGCTACTTCTTCGCCCCCACCATCGTCGACGGCCTCAGGCAGGACGACGAGATGGTGCAGAACGAGGTGTTCGGGCCGGTCATCACCGTCCAGACCTTCTCCGACGAGGCCGACGCCCTCGCCAAGGCCAACGGGGTCAGGTACGGCCTCTCCGGCTCGGTGTGGACCTCCGACCACGGCCGGGCGATGCGGGTGTCGAACCGTCTCGACTTCGGCGTGGTGTGGGTCAACACCCACATCCCGTTCGTCTCGGAGATGCCGCACGGAGGCTTCAAGCACTCCGGCTACGGCAAGGACCTGTCGGTCTTCGGGCTGCACGACTACATGCGCGTCAAGCACGTCATGCACTACATCGGCGAATAGCCGCGAACAGAGGGATAAGCCTGGAATGACCGAAATCCAGGCGGGTACGGAGACGGCCGACACCGTCTCCCGCCCGCCCCACGTGCCCGCGATCGAACTTGACGGGGTCGCCAAGGAGTACACCTCCCACGGCGAGGTCGTCCAGGCCGTCAAGGGGGTCACCCTGTCGATCGCCGAGGGGGAGTTCTTCTCGCTCCTCGGCCCCTCGGGCTGCGGCAAGACCACCACCATGCGCATGATCGCCGGCTTCGAGGACCCCTCGCGCGGCACCGTGCGGCTGCACGGCCAGGACGTCACCGACGTCCCCCCCAACAAGCGCGACGTCAACATGGTCTTCCAGTCGTACGCCCTCTTCCCGCACATGAACGTCTGGGACAACGTCGCGTTCGGCCTCCGGCGCAAGAAGGTGGCCGACGCGGAGATCAAGCGCCGGGTCGGGGAAATCCTGGAGATCGTCGATCTCACCGGGCGGGAGAAACGCCGCCCCCGGGAGATGTCGGGAGGCCAGCAGCAGCGGGTCGCCCTCGCCCGTGCCCTGGTCAACAACCCCCGCGCGCTCCTGCTGGACGAGCCGCTCGGCGCCCTCGACCTCAAGCTCCGCCAGGCCATGCAGATCGAGCTCAAGCGCATCCAGCGCGAGGTCGGCATCACCTTCGTGTACGTCACCCACGACCAGAGCGAGGCGCTCACGATGAGTGACCGCATCGCCGTCATGAACGACGGCCAGGTCGAGCAGCTCGGCACCCCCAGGGAGATCTACGAGCGGCCCGCGACCGCGTTCGTGGCCGGGTTCATCGGGACGTCCAACCTGCTCAGCGGCACTGTCGACCGGTTTCAGTCCGGCTTCGCGGTGCTTAAGCTGGGGGATGACGACCACGTCCTCGCCGAGGGCGGATCGTTCCGTGCCGGGGAACCCATCGCGATCACGGTGCGCCCGGAGAAGATCAGGATTACCACGGAGGAGCCCACCGGAGACCTCAGCGTCGTGCGAGGCACCGTCTCCGAGGTGGTCTATCTGGGGCTTTACACCAGTTACACGGTCTCCCTGGCCCACGGTGCAGAGGTGACCGTCTTCCAGCAGAACGCTCTCGACAGCGCGAGCACGGCGGAGCGTGGCGACGCCGTCTGGCTGTCGTGGCTGCCGCACCACTCGTACGCGATCGGAAGTTGAGCTCGACATGGACCCCCGCAAGAACCCCGCCTTTCTGCGAGGCATGACGCAGAGCCGCTCCGTCACGCGACGTGACGCCCTCCGGCTCGGCGGCCTCTCCGCCGCCGGTCTCGCCCTCGCCGCCTGCGGCGTGCAGGGCAAGAAGGTCGCGGCCGTTCCCCCGAGAGACGCCGTCGCCGAGTACTGGGGCTCCAAGAAGAAGAACGGCACGCTGCGCTTCGCCAACTGGCCGCTCTACATCGACAAGGACGGCAAGCGCTACCCCTCGCTGGAGCTGTTCACCGCCGACACCGGCATCCAGGTGGCCTACCAGGAGGCCATCCAGGACAACAGCACGTTCTTCGGCAAGGTCCAGCCGCTGCTCGCCGCCAGCAACGACATCGGCTACGACCTGATGGTGCTGACCAACGGCCTCCAGCTGGGCAAGGCCATCGCGCTGGGCTACCTCGTCCCCCTCGACCACTCCAAGCTGCCGAACTTCGCGGCCAACGCGAGCTCCGCGGTGAAGAACCCCACCTGGGACCCGAACAACGCCCACACGATCCCGTGGACGGTCGGCGTCACCGGCATCGCCTACAACCCCAAGTACGTGGACGAGGTCAAGAGCATCGCCGACCTCTGGAACCCCAAGTACAAGGGCAAGGTCGGCATGATGCTCGACACCCAGGAGGTCGCCAACTTCGGCATGTTCGCCCTGGGCATCGACCCCGACAAGTCGACCGAGGCCGACTGGAAGAAGGCCGGGGCGAAGCTCAAGGAGCAGCGCGACGCCGGGCTCGTGCGCAAGTACTACGAGAACGACTACGTCGACGCCCTCGCCAGGGGCGACATCTGGATCACCATGGCCTGGTCGGGCGACATCTTCCAGCAGGTCGCCGAGGGCAAGGACCTGAGGTTCGTGGTGCCCGAGGAGGGCGGCACGATCTGGACCGACAACATGTGCATCCCGAAGACCGCGCAGAACCCGGTCGACGCGCTCACCCTGATGGACTACGTCTACCAGCCCAAGATCGCCACGATGCTGGTCGAGTACATCAACTACATCACGCCGGTCTCCTCCGCCAAGGACCTCGTCCTCGCCGACGCCGCCAAGGCCAAGGGCGACGAGAAGAAGGCGCTGGAGCAGATCGCCGAGAGCCCGCTGATCTTCCCCTCCGAGGCGGACATGGCCAAGCTGCGGTCGTACAAGACGCTGACCTCCGCGGAGGAGAAGATCTTCGAGGACATCTTCCAGCCGGTCACGCAGGGCTAGGCGGATGAGAGAGCGACTCGGACGGGAAGGGGTCAGCGGCCGGTGAAGCGCCTCGCCCCCTACCTGCTCATCCTGCCCGGCGGACTCTGGCTCGCGATCTTCCTGGTGGTGCCGATGGTCTTCATGGCCTCGGTCTCCACCCAGGAGGGCAACGTGGTCGACGGATTCGTCCAGACGTTCAACTTCTCGGTGTACGGCGACGCCCTGACGCAGTACCAGACCCAGTTCCTGCGCTCGGCGGGCTACGGGCTGGTGGCGACCCTGGTCTCCATCGCGCTGGCCTACCCGATGGCCTACTGGATCGCCTTCAAGGGCGGCGAGCGCAAGTCCACCTACCTGCTGCTGGTGCTGCTGCCGTTCTTCGTGTCGTTCGTGCTGCGCACGGTGTCGTGGAAGTTCCTGCTCGCCGACGACGGCATGCTGCTGGGGCCGCTGAAGTCGGCCGGGCTGCTGCCCGAGGACTTCCACGTGCTGCAGACGACGTTCGCGGTGATCGGCGGGCTGGTCTACAACTACCTGCCGTTCATGATCCTGCCGATCTACGTCGCGCTGGAGCGGGTGGACCCCAAGGTGGTCGAGGCCGCCCAGGACCTCTACGCGGCCAAGCGCGAGGCGTTCACCAAGATCGTGCTGCCGCTCTCGCTGCCGGGCGTGTTCGCCGGGGTGCTGATGACGTTCGTCCCGATGACCGCCGACTACGTCAACGCGGGCATCCTCGGCGGCCCGGAGAACACGATGATCGGCAACATCATCCAGACCGAGTATCTGGTCAACAACGACTACCCGACCGCCGCCGCGCTGTCGTTCACGCTGATGGCGGCGATGCTGGTCGGCATCTTCGCCTACGCCAAGGCGCTCGGCACCGAGAACGTCCTGGAGGCGGCGGCCCGATGAGCGGCACCATCGACGTCACGGAGGCACCGGCGGCGGACGCGGCGGACGCGCCGGCCGCGCGGAAGCCGCGCAGGGGCAGGAGGCTGGGCGACCGGCTGCTCTTCGGCTACGTCTGGCTGATCCTGATCTGGCTGTTCCTGCCGATCGCCGTCATGATCGTCTTCGGCTTCAACGACACCCAGAGCAAGTCGAACGTGACCTGGCAGGGCTTCACCCTCAAGTGGTGGGGCCGCCTGGACGAGTACCCCGAGCTGCTCGCGGCGGTGCGCAACTCCGTCTTCATCGCCCTGCTCTCCACGGCGGTCACGACGCTGCTCGGCACGCTCATGGGCCTCGCCCTGGGCCGCTACCGGTTCCGCGGGCAGGGCGCCACCAACCTGGTGATGTTCGCCGCGATCGCCTCGCCCGAGCTGGTCATGGGCGCCTCGCTGCTGTCGCTGTTCATCAGCGTCGGCGTGCAGACCGGCTTCGCGACCGTGGTCGTCGCGCACGTGCTGTTCTCGCTCTCCTTCGTGGCGATCACCGTACGGGCCCGGGTGATCGGGCTCGACCGGTCGATCGAGGAGGCGGCGCGCGACCTCGGCGCGTCCACGTGGGTCACGTTCTGGCGGATCACCTTCCCGATGATCCTGCCCGGCGTCGTCTCGGGCGCGCTGCTCGCCTTCGCCCTCTCCATCGACGACTTCGTGATCACCCAGTTCACCAGCGGAGCCACCCAGACGTTCCCGCTGTGGATCTGGGGCGCCACCCGTATCGGGGTGCCGCCTCAGGTCAACGTCCTCGGAACGCTTATATTCGCGGTAGGCGTCGCCATCGCCGTGGTCAACACGGTCACCGCGCGCCGCCGCACCTAGTCGCCGCCGAGCCCCGTGCCCTCACCGGGTGGCACGGGGCTTCGGTGTACCCGGGTCCCCGGGCGGCGTCGGCAAGAAGAACAGTTCCCGGCAGAGAACAGGGAGGCGAGATCGGATCCAGGCGGGGGGAACCCGCGCGTGGTCATGGAGACCACGCGATACACACAAAGACAACCTGACTCACGTAGGGAAGTGAGATTTGTGGATCCGCTGAAGGCTCTTGCTGACGCGGAGCGCAAGCCGTACTGGCTCGACAGTCCGGCGAAACCCGAGCCGCTCGCGCGGCTCTTCGGAGAGACCTCCGCCGATCTGGCGGTGGTCGGCGGAGGCTTCTCGGGGCTCTGGACCGCCCTGATGGCGAAGGAACGCGACCCCTCGCTCGACGTCGTCCTCCTTGAGGGACGCAGGGTCGGCTGGGCGGCGTCCGGCCGCAACGGCGGCTTCGCGATGGCCACGCTGACCCACGGCATCGCCAACGGGCTGGAGCGCTGGCCCGAGGAGATCTCCACGCTCGAACGCCTCGGCCTCGACAACCTCGACGAGATCGGCGAGGCGGTCGCCGGGTACGGCATCGACTGCGGCTACGAGCGCACCGGCGAGCTGCACGTGGCCACCGAGCCGTGGCAGCTGGAGGAGATGAACCGCAACGTCGGCGTCGCCCGCGACCTGGGCGCCCGCTTCGACGTCCTCGACGAGGAACAGGTGCGGGCGGAGGTGAACTCGCCCACGTACATCGGGGGCCACTGGGAGCGCGACGGCTGCGCCATGCTCGACCCCGCCCGGCTGGCCTGGGGGCTCCGGCAGGCCTGCCTCTCGGTGGGCGTGCGCATCTACGAGCGCACGCCGGTACGGACGATGAGGGACACCCCGACGAGCCTGGACCTGGTCACCCCGCACGGCAGCGTCAGGGCGCGCAAGGTCGCCCTCGGCACCGGCGTGTTCCAGCCGCTGCTGCGGCGGCTGAGGCACTTCCTGGTGCCGGTCTACGACTACGCGCTGATGACCGAGCCGCTCTCGGCCGGGCAGCTGGCCTCGGTGGGCTGGCACAACCGGCAGGGGGTGGGGGACGCGGCCAACCAGTTCCACTACTACCGGCTGACCGAGGACAACCGGATCCTCTGGGGTGGTTACGACGCGGTCTACTACAACGGCGGCATGATCAAGCCCGAGTACGAGCAGCGCGACGAGACCTTCGTCAAGCTGGCGGAACACTTCTCCACCACGTTCCCCCAGCTGGCCGGGCTGCGCTTCACCCACAGGTGGGGCGGCGTGATCGACACCTGCAGCCGGTTCAGCGCCTTCTACGGGCAGTCGCACGGCGGGCGCCTCGCCTACGCGGCCGGGTACACCGGCATGGGCGTCGGCGCGACCCGCTTCGGGGCGAACGTCATGCTCGACCTGCTCGCCGGAGAGCGGACCGAGCGGACCGAGCTCCGGATGGTCAAGGAGAAGCCCGTCCCGTTCCCGCCCGAGCCGGTCCGCTCGGCCGGGATCCAGATGACCCGCTGGTCGATCGCCCAGGCCGACCTGCACCAGGGGCGCCGCAACCTATGGCTGCGGACCCTGGACCGGATGGGTCTCGGCTTCGACTCCTGAGGTTCCCGGGTTCTGGGTTCCTGGGTTCCCGGGTTCCCCGAGGGCTGTCCCTGTCCCCGTCCCCGTCCCCGTTCCCGGCTCGGGCCGGGCGAGCGGGGGCGGGGACGGCAGGGGACGCGGGGGCCGGGCGGGGGCCGGGCGGGGGAGCCGCTGGCTTCCGCCGCACGGTCCGTACAGACTTGGAGCATGTCCGAAAAGGTGAAGTTCACCGCCGGAGGGATCACCCTCGTCGGCGATTTGCGGATTCCGGCGGCGCCGGGCCCGCACCCCGCCCTGGTCCTCACGGGCCCGTTCACCGGCACCCGCGACCAGGTCACCGGCCTGTACGCCGCCCGGCTGGCCGACGCGGGATACGCGACGCTCGCCTTCGACCACCGCAACTGGGGAGAGTCGGGCGGGGAGCCCCGCAACCACGAGGACGCCCAGGGCAAGCTGGAGGACCTGCGGGCCGCGGTCTCGCTGCTGCGCTCGCGTCCCGAGGTGGACGGCGACCGGATCGGCGCGGTCGGGATCTGCCTCGGCGGGGGCTACGCGCTCAAGTTCGCCGCGTTCGACCCCCGGGTGAAGGCGTTCGCGGGCGTCGCGGGGGCCTACAACAACCCCTACGGCATGCGAGCCGGGATGTCACCCTCGGGGTACCAGGAGGCGCTGGCCTCGTTCACAGCGGTGCTGGAGCGCCAGGACGGGGGTGGTGAGGTGGAGTACCTGCCGGTGGTGGCCGAGGAGGGCGAGGCGGCGATGCCGGGCGACGAGCCGTTCGCCTACTACGGCACCTCCAGGGGCGCCTCGGAGCACTGGCGCAACGAGGTCACCCGGGCCTCCGTCCGCGAGCTGATCACCGTGGACAACATGACGGGCGCCGACTTCCTGTCGCCCAAGCCCGGCCTGATCGTGCACGGCGTGGTCGACCGCTTCTGCTCGCCCGAGGGCGCGGAGGAGGCGTACCGGCGGATGGACGAGCCCAAGAGGATCGTCTGGCTGGACGCGAAGCTGCACATCGACCTCTACGACACCGAACCGCACGTCACCCGGGCGGTCGAGGCCGTCACCGCGTTCTTCGGCGAGCACCTCTGAACGCGATGTACGTCCTCGGGCTGGACGTCGGCGGGACCTCCTCGCGGGCCCTGCTGCTCGACGCCTCGGGGCGCCGGGCCGGGTACGGGAGGGCTCCGGGCGGCAATCCCGCGGCCCACGGCAACGCCGTCGCGGTGGCCAACATCGGCCTGGCGCTGGAGCTCGCCCTGCGCGGGGTCGACCCGGGCCTGGTGGCCGGGGCGGTCGTCGGGCTGGCGGGCGGCGGGGCGCTGGACCGGCTGGTCTTCGACCCCATGTGGGCCGCCGCGGGCCTGCGCGTCCCGCCTCGGCTCACCGGCGACCTGGGCATCGCCTTCGCCGCCGGTACGGCCGAACCGCGCGGCACCGCGCTCATCGCCGGGACCGGGGCGATCGCCGCCAGGATCGAGGACGGCGAGCCGGTGATGATCGCCGACGGGCTGGGCTGGCTGCTGGGCGACCAGGGCTCCGGGTTCTGGCTGGGCAGGGAGGCGGCCGGCGCCGCCGCCCACGCCCTCAGCCGGGGCGACGCGGGCGGCGGGCTCACCCGCCTCGTCACGGCCGCCCTCCTGGAGGAGGGGATCCCCGGGACGGGCGTCGACGAGATGGGGGCCGGTTCGGCGGGTCCGATGGGTCCGATGGGTCCGGTGGGTTCTGCGGGCGCGGCCGGTTCGGCGGGTTCGGCGGGAGGGACTGGATCGGCTGGATCGGTGGGTTCCGCGGGCGCGGCCGGCCTGGTGGGTTCGGCGGGTTCGGCGGGTTCGTTGGAGGGGATGCGGGCGCTGGCGATCAGGCTGGTGGTCCGCGCGCAGTCGCGGCCCCCGCTGGAGCTCGCCCGGCTCGCCCCGCTCGTCAGCCGGGCGGCGGCGGAGGGCGACCCGGCCGCACTGGAGATCGTGTCCACCGCGGCCCGGCTGCTCTGCGAGACGGTGGCCGAGGTCCGCCAGGCGGGTGAGACGAGCCCGATTGTGCTGGCCGGGAGCGTGCTGACCAGCGAGGGACCGGTCGCCTCCGCCGTACGGGAGAGGCTAGGACCCTCGACGGTCCTCGCGGGCGACGGGGCGGGGGCGGCGGCCTGGCTCGCCGGACGGCAGGCGTTCGGCTGGGACCGGGCGACCGCCGCCCGGCTGCACGCCCGCGTCGTCTCCGGGGACTGACCGGGCTCCGTTTCCGCTCCCTCCCGTTCCTCCGGTTCTTCGGGTTCTTCAGCCTTTCGGAGGTGGCCGCGGCTCGTCCCCGGCGCGCGGGCCGGGCGGGGTGGCTGCCATTTGGGCGGTCCCGTACGGTCCGGCGGTCCGACGTCTGTGCGGTCAGGGCGGGCCGAAGCCCGGGGCGGGGACGTACATACATCGATGTACGTCCCGGATGGGCCTGCGTGACGATGTCCGCGGGCCCGCCGGACGAGATCGTGGGAGGCGTGACAAGTCGCCGCATAGAAGTGCTCGACCTGCTCAGGGGGATCGCCATCGTCGGCACCCTGGGCACGAACATCTGGATCTTCACCGATCCCGGGGGCCCCGCCGACGTCATCGGGGCGCTGGGCCAGCCCGGGACCGTGGAGACCTTCCTCCGCTTCCTCACCAACGGCAAGTTCCTCGCGCTGCTCACCCTGCTCTTCGGGGTCGGGCTCGAACTGCAGTACCGCTCGGCCGCGCGCCGGGGCGTGCCGTGGCCCGGCTGGTACCTGTGGCGAGCCGGGCTGCTGTTCGTCGAGGGCCTGATCCACTACCTGCTGATCTTCGAGTTCGACGTGCTGATGGGCTACGCGCTGGCCTCGATCATCGTGGCGTACCTGATCGGCAGGAGCGACCGCGCGGTCAGGGCGTGGATGATCACCGTCGGGGCGGTGTTCGCCGTGCTGATCGGCCTGCTCACCCTCGGCATGCTCGCCGCCCCCGCGAGCACGGGCGGGGCCTCGGAGTCCTCCACGCTCTTCACCGACGGCACCTACCCGCAGCAGGTCGCCGCCCGGATCGAGATGATGGGCCTCTACCGGATCGAGATCGTCCTCATCGTCCCGATGGGCATCGTGCTGTTCCTGCTCGGCTCCCGGCTGATGCGCGCCGGGGTGTTCGAGGACTCGGAGCGGGGGGCCGCGCTGCGCCGCAGGCTCATGGTCGCCGGGCTCGCCGTGGCCCTGCCGCTCAACCTGGTCACCGCCTTCGCCGGTCCCGGCTGGTTCCTGGTGGACCGGTACCTGCTGCCCCCGCTGGTGGCGCTGGGCCTGCTCGGCCTCGTCGCGACCCTCGCGCGGCGGGCGACCGGCGCTCCCGGCGTGCTGAGGCGAGGGCTGACCAACGTCGGCCGTACCGCCCTGAGCTCCTACATCTTCCAGAACCTGGTCGCGTCGGCGCTCTGCTACGGCTGGGGGCTCGGCCTGGCCGCGTCGCTCGACGGCCTGCGGCCGTGGTGGGTCCTGGCGGCCTGGGCGGGCATCTGCGCGCTCTTCATGACGCTGTCCACGCTGTGGCTGCGGCGCTTCGAACGCGGTCCCGTCGAGACGCTCTGGCAGTGGGCGTACCTGGCGCCACAGGGGCGCTCGAAGAAGCCTGATAAAATGGTAGAAGATTCCACAAAACGTTAGGGCATGGTTTGTCGCGGAGGGTCGCCGGTACGGTCGCGGCCCTTCTGCTTTCCCTGATCGCCCTCGTGTACGCCCCGCTGCCGGGGCCCGCCCACCATCCCGCCGCCCCCGGTGCCGCGATCACGCTGGCCAGCGGGGTCGGCTTCGCTCCCTCGGCCCCTCATTCGCCGTCCTGCGACCTGTGCTCGCCCGGCCCGGGTCTCGCGCCGCCCGGCCCGCCCGTGCGGGTCGCGCCGCTGCCCGCCTGGCCGGTCCCGGCTACGCACACCCTGTACGACGACAGCTCGCCCCGAGCGCCCCCGTCAAGCGATCAGCAGAGGTTCCCGCCCGAGATCGTTTGACGGAGGTTTTTCCATGTTCCACGAATGTGTGTCCACCATGCCCGCGACCGTCCCCGGGGGAGGGCCGAATGGCACTGGGTGACGCTCTCGTCGCGCTCGGCGGCTCCTTCCTCGCCGCCGGGATCATCGCCAGGCTCGGCACCCGGATAGGGCTGCCGACCATCCCCCTGTTCATGCTGGCGGGCATCATCTTCGGCCCGCACACGCCCGGTCTCGCCCTCGTGGAGAACCCGGCGGACCTGAAGGTCATCGCCGCGCTCGGCCTGATCTTCCTGCTGTTCTACCTCGGCCTGGAGTTCTCCCTCGACGACCTGGTGGCGGGAGGCAGGCGCCTGGTCCTCGCCGGGGTCGGCTACATCGTGCTCAACGTCGGGGGCGGCCTGGCCTTCGGGTTCGCCGTCGGCTGGGGGGCGAGGGAGGCGATGGTCCTGGCCGGGGTGATCGGCATCTCCTCCTCGGCGATCGTGACCAAGCTCCTGGTCGACATGGGACGCCTCGGCAACCCCGAGAGCCGTCTCATCCTCGGGATCATCGTCGTCGAGGACGTCTTCCTCGCGCTCTACCTCGCCGTGCTGCAGCCGGTCCTCAGCGGCGCCGACAGTTTCGGCGCCGCCGCGCTCTCCTTCGGCAAGGCGTTCGCCTTCCTCATCGCGCTGACCGCCCTGGCGCGGTGGGGTACGCGGCTCGTCAACAAGCTGGTCACCACCAGGGACGAGGAACTGCTGGTGGTGACGTTCACCGGCCTGGCGATCCTCACCGCCGGGGTCGCCGAGGAGCTGGGCGTCTCCGACGCCATCGGCGCCTTCATGATCGGGCTCATCCTGAGCTCCAGCAGGGCGGCCCCGCGCATCCGGCAGCTCGTCCACCCGCTCAGGGACGCCTTCGCCGCGCTGTTCTTCTTCGCCTTCGGCCTGTCCATCGAGCCGGGGGACATGCTCTCGGTGGCCTGGCCCATCGCGATCGCGGTGCTGGTCACGGTGGTGCTCAACGTCGCGGCCGGGGTGCTGGCGGCGAGGCTCAACGCGTTCGGCCGGGCGGAGGCGGTCAACATCTCGCTGACCGTGCTCTCGCGCGGCGAGTTCGCCCTCGTCCTGGCCACCATGGCGCTCGCCGCCGGGCTGGACGGCAGGCTCGCCCCGTTCATCGCCGGGTACGTGCTCGTCCTCGCCCTGCTGGGGCCGCTGGTCGCGAGCCGCTCCGAGCAGATCGCCCGGCTGCTCCCGGGCGGGAGACGTCGTGCGGAGGCGGACCCGGCGGAGACCGGGGAACGGGAACCGGTCTCCTAGGGCAGGCCTTCGCCGGGGTCTTCTAGGGCAACCCTTCGCCGGGGTCTCTTAGGGCAGGCCTTCGCCAGGATCTCCTAGAGCAGCCCTTCGCCAGGGTCTCCTGGGCAGCCCCTCGCCGGGAGACGCCGGCCTTTCGCTAGGAGGTCGCCGGGGCTCTCGCCTCGGTGGCCTCCTGGGCCGGGGCCCGGCCGCCGCGGCGCCGCAGAATTACCACCGCTCCCGCCACCGCCACGACGAGCACGCCCGCTCCGGCGAGCCACGGCCACCAGGCGGGCGTGCCCGCTCCGGCCGGTGAGGAGGTGTCCCACAGGATCACCGTCTTGTCGTCGCCGGCGGTGGCGAGGGTCTTGCCGTCGGGGCTGAAGGCGAGCGACCACACCGATCCGGTGTGGCCGGTGAGCGGGTCCCCGGCCGGCTTCCAGGTCCGCGTGTCCCACAGCCGGACGACGGAGCCGGTGCCCACGGCGAGGGTGCCGCCGTCCGGGCTGAACGCGAGAGTGTGGATCTCGCCGGGATTGCCGATGAGCGGGGCACCGATCGGCTTCCGGGTCGTCGTGTCCCACACGATCGCGGTCCTGTCGCTGCTGCCGGTGGCGAGGGTCCCGCCGTCGGGGCTGAAGGCGACCGACAGCACCGTTCCGGTGTGGCCGGTGAGCGGGTCGCCGACCGGCTGCCAGGTCGTCGTGTCCCACACGATCGCCGTCATGTCGTCGCCGACGGTGGCGAGGGTCCCGCCGTCGGGGCTGAAGGCGAGCGCCTGCACCCAGTCGTTGTGGGCGGTGAGGGGGTCGCCGACCGGCTGCCAGGTCGTCGTGTCCCACACGATCGCGGTCCTGTCGCTGCTGCCGGTGGCGAGGGTTTTGCCGTCGGGGCTGAAGGCGACCGCCTCCACCCAGTTGGTGTGGCCGGTGAGGGGGTCGCCGACCGGCTGACGGGTCCGCGTGTCCCACAGGA
Source organism: Streptosporangium sp. NPDC002524 (assembly GCF_040295985.1). Classification (NCBI taxonomy): domain Bacteria; kingdom Bacillati; phylum Actinomycetota; class Actinomycetes; order Streptosporangiales; family Streptosporangiaceae; genus Streptosporangium; species Streptosporangium sp. NPDC002524. The sequence continues at coordinate 79,861 of NZ_JBEOWK010000033.1, forward strand.
CCACCGTGTGGTCGCCGGGGGCGGTTCCGTCGCCGTTGCTGCCGCCGCTGGCCAGGAGCCCGCCGTCCGGGCTGAACCCCATCGCCTGCACCGCCCTGGTGTGACCCTTCATCGGGCCGCCGGCGGGGCGCCGGGTCAGTGTGTCCCACATGATCATCTCGCCGTCGCCACCGCCGCTGGCCAGCGTCCCGCCGTCCGGGCTGAAAGCCACCGCGTTCACCGCTTCCGTGTGCCCCCTGAGCTGGGCGACGGAGGTCACGGTCGCGGGGCCCGTCCCGGGCCGGAGCAGGTAGCCCGCGGTGGCGGCGGTGACCAGGAGAGCCGCGACCGCGACGATCGCCGGGCGGAGCCGGTTCCGGGGGGCGCGCGCCACGGTCTCCGTGGACGCGGGCCCGGGCGCGGTGGCGGGGGACGAGACCGGGGGCGACAGGGCGGTGAGCGGCAGGGTGGCGGGCCGTTCCTCCTGGTGCGCGGTGGCGTACCGCTCGGTCGGCGGGGGAGGGGGCGCCGGTGCGGGGAGAGCGGGGCGGTCGGCGATCCGGGTGTCGGCGTCGTCCGGTCCCGGTCCCGGTCCCGGTCCCGGTCCCGATCTCGATCCCGGTTCCGGCTTCGGTTCCGCGTCCGGCCCCGCCCCCGCCCCTGAGCCCGCTCCCGTTCCCGGTCCGGTGGAGGACTCGCCGGGGGCAGGGAGGGCGGCGATCCCGGCGAGCGCGACGGCGGCCTGGGGGCCGGTGAGGCGGAGGGCGGGGTCCTTGCGCAGCAGCCCCTCCAGGAGAGGCGCGAGAGGACCGGCGTGCACGGGCGGGGCGGGCGGCCGGGTGACGATCGAGACGTAGACCGACCCGTGCGTCGTGCCGTCGAACGGGCGGCGGCCCTCGACCGCGGCGTACAGGGTGGCGCCCAGCGACCACAGGTCCGACGCCGCGGTGGCGGGGTGGCCGTTGATCTGCTCGGGGGAGATGAAGGCGGGGGTGCCCAGGGTGACGCCGGCGCCGGTGAGCGTGACGTCCCCCTCGACGGCGGCGATCCCGAAGTCGGTCAGCACGACCCGTTCGCCTTCCAGCAGGACGTTGGCGGGTTTGATGTCGCGGTGGGTGATCCCGGCGGCGTGCGCGACCGTCAGCGCCGCGAGGATCTGCCCGCCGATCGCCGCCACCCGCCGGGGCGGCAGGCGCCCCCGGGTTCTCAGCACCTCGTCCAGCGAGGGCCCGTCGACGATCTCTGTCACGATCCACGGGCTGCCGTCGGCCTCGACGACGTGGTCGTGGATCGTGATGATCGACGGGTGTTTCAGCTGCGCGGCCGCGCGGGCCTCGCGCTGCATCCGCTTGTGGAGCGTCTCGCGCGCGGAGACGTCCAGGTAATCGGGGAGGATGAGCTCTTTGATCGCCACCTGGCGGTGCAGGCTCTCGTCACGCGCCCGCCACACCGTGCCCATCCCGCCGCGGCCCAGAACATCCATCAGCCGGTATCGCCCGGCGACCAGCCTGCCCGCGTCATTCGCCACAAAGAGACTTTAACGACGTCATAGTGCGGTAAGTGGATAGAAGAAACTGATTGTGACCGTGATGATGCCGAGCGTGGACCGGGCATCGCGTCAATTCCCGGGAAAAGCCGGGGTGACGCCGAAAAATTCCCGGTCGTCTCCTAGCCGTCGACGGCGGTGCGACGTCCGATGATGGGGCGCAGCGCGTCCAGCACCGTCGCGTCCTCGATGGTCGAGGGGGCGGGCTCGTCGGAGCCCTCCGCGATGCCGCGCATGGTCTTGCGCAGGATCTTCCCCGAACGGGTCTTCGGCAGGGCCGGGACCACGTCCACCTGCCGGAAGGCCGCCACGGCGCCCACCTGCTCGCGGACGGCCAGGACCAGCTCGGCCCGCAGGGTCTCCGGGGCGATCTCCACCCCGCTCTTCAGCACCACGAAACCGCGCGGCACCTGCCCCTTCAGCTCGTCGGCGACCCCGATGACCGCGCACTCGGCCACCGCGGGATGCGCGGCCAGCACCGCCTCCATGGACCCGGTCGACAGCCGGTGCCCGGCCACGTTGATCACGTCGTCGGTGCGGCCCATCACGAACAGGTAGCCGTCCTCGTCGAGGTGGCCGCCGTCGCCGGTCAGGTAGTGGCCGGGGAAGGCCGACAGGTAGGACCGCACGTAGCGCTCGTCGTCCTGCCAGAGAGTGGGGAGGGTGCCCGGCGGGAGCGGGAGCCGGATGCAGATCGCGCCCTCCTCGCCCGGGGCGCACTCGTCGCCGGAGGGCCTCAGCACGCGCACGTCGTATCCGGGGACGGGCACGGTGGGGGAGCCGGGTTTGACCGGCATGGGCTCCAGCCCGCGCAGGTTGGCGGCGACGGGCCAGCCGGTCTCGGTCTGCCACCAGTGGTCGACGACCGGCACGCCCAGCCTGTCCGCCGCCCAGTGGTAGGTGTCGGGGTCCAGGCGCTCCCCGGCGAGGAACAGCGTCCGCAGCGACGAGATGTCGTACGCGCCGAGCAGGGCCGCCTCCGGGTCGGCCTTCCTGATGGCGCGGAACGCGGTCGGCGCCGTGAACAGCGCGGTCACCCGGTGCTCGGCGATCACCCGCCAGAACGCGCCCGCGTCGGGGGTGCCGACCGGCTTGCCCTCGTACAGCACGGTGGTGGCGCCGCGCAGCAGCGGCCCGTACACGATGTAGGAGTGCCCGACGACCCAGCCGACGTCGGAGGCCGCCCAGAACACCTCGCCCGGCGCGATGTCGTAGACGTTGGCCATGCTCCACAGCAGCGCCACCGCGTGCCCGCCGTTGTCGCGCACGACGCCCTTCGGCAGGCCGGTGGTGCCGCTGGTGTAGAGGATGTAGAGCGGGTCGGTCGCCCGCACCGGCACGCAATCGGCCGGTTCGGCCTTCGCGCTCGCCCAGTCGACGTCGCGCCCCTCCACCAGCTCGGCGGGGGCCTGCTCGCGCTGCAGGATCACGCAGTGCGCGGGCGCGTGCGCGGCCAGGCCGAGCGCGGCGTCGAGCATCGGCTTGTACGGCACCACGCGCGAGGGCTCGATCCCGCAGGAGGCCGACACGACCACCTTGGGGCGCGCGTCGTCGATCCTGGCCGCGAGCTCCCTGGGCGCGAACCCGCCGAACACCACCGAGTGCACCGCCCCCAGCCGCGCGCACGCCAGCATCGCGATCACCGCCTCGGGCACCATCGGCAGGTAGACCACCACCCGGTCGCCCTGCTCCACCCCGAGCGACCGCAGCACCCCGGCGAACCGCGCGACCTCGTCACGCAGCTCGGCGTAGGTGTACCGCCTGCCGGTGCCCGTCACCGGGCTGTCGTATATCAGCGCGACCCGGTCGCCGTGACCGGCCTCGACGTGCCGGTCCAGCGCGTTGTGGCAGGTGTTCAGCTCCCCGTCGGGAAACCACCGGTAGAAGGGCGGCGCCCCGGCGTCCAGCACCTCGCGCGGTGGCCTGCTCCAGGTGACCGCCTCGGCGGCCTCGGCCCAGAAGTCCTCGGGGTCGGCGATGCTGCGGGCGAAGGCGTCAGCGTACGACATCAGGCCATCATGCTCTTCCCCGGACTCCCGGGTCGAGGCCCCTCTCCGGCCTTCGCGTCCGGAGAACCGCTCCCGGCGGAGCCGCGGGCCCTCGAAGCGGTGCGGGGTTTATTTTTTCGGGATCTTGTGTCTAGGCTCCGGTGGTAGGCAGGTCGACACGGTTGCGGAGCATGTGTGGCTGAGGGAACCTTCATTCGCCTTCTTGGACCTGTGACGGGATCACAGGACGGGACGGATCTCGATCTCGGCCCACCGCGTCAACAGGCGATCATGGCCGTGCTGGCCCTGCCCCCCGGACGGGTGGTGTCGCCGGGCCAGCTGATCGACGCCCTGTGGGGCGAGGGGCCGCCGCGCACCGCGACGCAGAGCGTCTACACCTACGTCGCGGGACTGCGGCGGGTGCTCGAACCCGGCCGGGGCCTCCACGAGCATTCCGACGTGCTGGCCCGTACCGCGGCCGGCTACGTGCTGCGGCTGCATCGCCGGCAGACCGACGTGGGCGCCTTCGCCGACCACCTGGACGCCTCCCGCCGCTCCCGGGACTCCGGGGACCTCGAAGGCGAGCTGCGCTGCCTCGACCTGGCACTGCGGCTGTGGAACGGTCAGGCGCTGGCGGGGATTCCCGGCCCGTTCGCTGAGGCCGAGCGCGCCGGCCTGCACGAGGAGCGCCTCGTCGCCCTGGAGCGGCGCGCCGAGGTGCTCCTGGGCCTGTCACGGCCGAGGGAGGCGCTTCCCTTCCTCCAGGAGCTGACACGTCAGCACCCGCTCCGCGAGAAGGTACGCGAGCTGCTCATGCTCGCGCTGCACCGATGCGACCGCCAGGCCGAGGCCCTGAAGGTGTTCGAGGAGGGGCGGCGGGTCCTGTCGGAGGAGCTGGGCGTGGACCCCGGCCCGGGGCTGCGCGCCTGCCACCAGCGCATCCTTCGCCTCACCGCCGAGACGCGGCTGCCGCCGCCACGCCAGTTGCCCGGCGACCTGATCGGGTTCGTCGGGCGCGTCGAGGAATCCGTCCGGCTGGGGGCGGTGCTCGCCCCCCGGGACGGTGCCGACCCGCCGCCGCTGGTCGTGGTGTCCGGCGCCCCCGGCGTCGGCAAGTCCGCCCTGGCCGTACGGATCGCGCACCAGGTCAAGGACCGTTTCCCGGACGGGCAGCTGTTCGTCAACCTCAGGGGGGCGACGCCGGGCGTGCCCCACCTGTCGGCCCAGGAGGTGCTGGGCCGGTTCCTGCGCGCGCTGGGCGTGCCGCCCCAGGCGGTGCCGTCGGACGTGGACGAGGCCGCGACCATGTGGCGCAGCCGGCTGCACGCCAAACGCATGCTGGTGCTGCTGGACGACGCGGTCGATCTCGGCCAGATCAAGCCGCTGTTGTCGGCGCCCCACGGCACGTGCCTGCTAGTGACCAGCCGGGAGAGCATGGTCGCCGGCGACGACTGCGTCCAGCGGCGCCTGGACCGGATGTCGCACGCCGAGGCCGTCGCCGTACTGGCCAGGCTGGCCGGCGCCGAACGGGTCGCCGCGGACCCGGACGCGACGGCGGATCTGGTCCGGTTGTGCGACGGCCTGCCGCTGGCGTTGCGCATCGCCGGGGCGCGGCTGACCGGCCGGCCCGACTGGCCGGTGTCGGCGCTGGTCGCCCGGCTGCGCGACGAGCGGGGGCGGCTGCACGAGCTGGAGGCCGGGGACCTGGCGGTCCGCTCCAGCCTGTCGGCCAGCTGGCGGTCGCTGCGCGACAGCGCCCGTCACTCCAGCCGGCTGGCCGCGCGGGCGCTGGTCCTCCTCGGCCTGCTGCACGTGCACGACATCACGGCCGAGGTGGCCGCCGCCCTGCTCGGCACGCCGGTGCCGGAGGCCGAACGCGCCCTGGAGCGGCTGGTGGACGCCCACCTGCTCGACCACGACCGCCCCGGCCACTACCAGCCGCACGACCTGGTCCGGCTCTACGCCACCGAGCTGGCCCGCGGGCTCCCCTCGCGCGAGCCCCTGCGCGCGGCGTTGCGCTACTACACGCTCTCGGCACAGCACGCCAGCAGGGTCCGGGACCCGCACCGGGTTCAGCCCGCCGCCCCCCGCATCGGTTCCGGCCCGTCCCCCGTCCTCCCGCACCGGGTGGCCGGTGCCGACGAGGCGGCGGCGTGGTTCGCGGACGAGGAGGCGAACCTGACGGCCGCCGCCACGCAGGCCATGACCGACACCGACCCGGAGATCGCCCGGCTCGGCGTGGCGATCGCCTTCGGCCTGATGTGGCACCAGCGCTTCGGCCATCGGGCGACCGACCTCGTCTCCCTCAACAAGCAGGCACTGGACGTGAGCCGGCGCCTGGACGACGAGGCGATCGCCGCCGAGGCCCTCGGCCACGTGGCGGGAGGGCTGCAGGCGCGGCGGCAGTGGGACGAGGCCGTCACGTACCTGGAGAGACAGCTGGCGCTGTGCGCGCGGCGGGAGGACCCTTTCGGCGAGCAGCGCGCGCTGGGCAACCTGGCCAACCTGCACGTCGAACGGAAGCGCTACGACCGGGTCCTGCACTACGCCGAGCGCCAGCTCCGCATAGCCCGGCGAATCGGCAGCGACGTGGGCGTACGCTACGCCCTCATCATGACCGGCACCGCGCACCGGGAGCTGGGCGATGCGCGCGAGGCGGTACAGGCGTTGACCGAGGCGCTGGACAACGCCGGGCGCGAGGGCGATCTGACCCATCAGGGCACCGCCCACAGGACCCTCGGCGAGCTGTATCTGCGGAACGACGACCCGGAAGCCGCGCGGCACCACCTGGAGGCGGCCCTGGCACTGCTGCGCACGACCGGTTACCTCATCGGTCAGCTGCACTGTCTCATCTGGCTGTCGCAGGCGTGCCGGCTGCTGAACCGGCTCGACGACGCCCTCGACCTCGTCTCCGAGGCGATGGCCCTCGCCGAACGCCTGGGCAACGACGAGTGGAAGCGCCAGGCACGGGAGGAGCAGCGGGCGGTGCACCGGGCGCGGGACCGCCCGTGACGCGCTTCGAGGTCCGACACGGCGGATCGGCCGTGACCGGCGGCGAAGCCCTCGCCCTCGCCCTCGCTCGCGCCTTCGCCGGGAGAGGTGCTCTCACCGTTCCGGGCGGGGACGGCGTGCCGGGCGGGAACGGTGTGCCGGTCGGAGTCACCCGTCCCCGACCGGCACACCGGTCCGGCCGCAGGATCAGGTGATTCCGCTCGGTTCGGCGGGGGCGGTGTAGCGGGCCTCGATGAGCTCGCGCACCCGCTTCCTGGCGTCGTCGACGGAGTCGCCGGGGTCCTGCTCGACCTCGGCCACCTCGGCCGACAGCTCCTCGTCCTTGACGCTGTCGGCCAGCCACTTCGAGTAGTCGCCCCGGCGCAGGTGGTAGGTCCACGTGTCCTCGTCGACGCCGTCGGCGATGCGGCAGAACGCGGTCAGGTTGCCGGCCCGCAGGTTCAGCGCGTCCTCGGGGCCGCGGAAGTAGAAGCTGGCGTCCTCGCCCAGCTCACCGGCCGCGTACTTGCGGCGGTGCCTCTGGCGTTCCTCCTCGGGCGGTGCCAGCCGCACCCTGACCGGCTCGCCGTCGAGCTCCCAGAACAGCAGGTTCCCGGTCGGCAGGTCGGAGAGGTCCCCGCCGGGGGCGTCGTGGCCGGTGGCGGCGGCGAACGCGCCCAGGACGCCCCCCGGCTCGTCCCCGACCGCGACGACCGTGTTGAGGGTCTGCACGACCGCCTCGCTCACCGCCTCGGGATGCACGGTGACCAGCAGGATCCCGCCTATCTCGCGCAGCATCTCCACCGACTGCAGCTTGAACCCGTCGGGCATCATGTGGTGGGCCTCGTCGACCACCAGCCAGTGCGGGTGCCCGGAGCCGGCCGGCAGCGCCGACAGGCGGGGCAGGAAGTCCTGGAAGAAACCGGGCCGGTCGTCGAGGGGCACGCCCAGCAGGTTGACCACGACGCTCTGCCCGGGGTCCCGCAGCACCTGGAGGATCTCCTCCTGGGTGGGCGCGCGCCGGACGTCGCCGAGCACGGACGCGCCCTCGACCCCGTCGGTGTAGTCGCCCTCGGGGTCGATCAGGCAGAACTGGTAGCCGGCCCGGGTGATCCGCTCCAGCAGCGCGGCGGTGACGGTGGACTTGCCGCTGTGCGAGGGCCCGGCGACGAGCATGCGCATGCCGTACGGCGGGAACCGCACCTCCCCGTCGTCGCCGGTGCCCAGGAGCAGCCGGTGGCGCTCCACGTCCACGTCGGCCAGGTCGTTGTCCACGAGCCGGTCGATCAGCTCGACGACCCCGGCGCCGCGCTCGTGCTCGGTCACCAGGTCGCACCGTTCCTTGACAGCGGGGAGCGCGTTGGCCACCGCCACCGCGCACTCGCACGCGGCCAGGAACGCGTGGTCGTTCTCGGCGTCGCCCACGCCTACCGTGCTGTGCGCCGACATCTCCAGCTCGGCCAGGGCGGCGGCGAGGCCGGTGGCCTTGTTGACGCCCGAGGGCAGGACCATCACCGCGCCCTTGTTGAAGATCACCTGCATCTCCAGGCCGAGCTCCTGGATGGTGCCGAGGACGGTCTCGGCGTGGGGTTCGGAGGTGGCCACGATCACCGAGCCGACGCTGAGCGGTTCCACGTCCAGCTCGCGCAGGCGCTCGACGAAGGCCTCGGGCGGCGCCTCCGCGAGGGACGAGCTCTTCTGTTCGCCGGGGTCGTGGAGCACGGCCCCGTTCTCGGCGACGACCAGGTCGAACAGGTCCAGCCGTTCGAAGTCCCGCGTCAGCGATTCGATCTCCCTGCCGGTCACCATGACCAGCCGCCTCCCCGAGCGTGCGAGGCGTTCGAGCGCGTCCAGTGTGTCGTCGTCGACGTGGCCCTCGGCGGCCAGCGTTCCGTCATAGTCGCAGGCCAGAACGTGATAGCGCATGCCCGGCCACCTACCCGGCACCGGGGAGGGAAACGGGACGCGAGGTGAACTTCTCCTGGCAGAAACGGTTCCGGCGACGGAGGGGACCGCCGAGTTCCCCGGTGGGCCGGGTCCGGGGATTCCGGCCCACCGGGGCGGGTCCTACGGGGCCGGGTAGTCCGTGATGTACACCGGCGCGCCGACCTTCGTCATGTCGGCCGCCTCGCCCACGCCGTTGACGACGTGGTCGATGATTCCGGCACTGAGGTTGACGGTCATGATGTGGTGCAGCTTGACGCCCGGGGTCTCCGGAACCTCGAAGCCGTTCTCGGTGTGGATCTGCGGGTTGTTCTGGTTGAAGACGTAGACCCCGCCGCCGTAGAGGAGGTGCCTCTTCACGCTCCTGCCGACCTTGTAGCCGGCGTAGCCCTCGACGTCGCCGTCCATCCAGTCGGCCTGGGTCGGCGGGTCGTACGGCAGCTCGTTCTGGTAGAGGATCGTCGTGCCGTCCTCGCCGTTCCAGATGGTGTTGTGCCGCTGGAAGTGCTCGACGAACAGGCCGGTCGCGGTCACGTGGTCGCCGTTGACGATGACGCCGTTGCGGCCGTCGTTGGTGTTCCACCGCTGGGTGTCGGTGAAGCCCTCGACACCGTGGTCGGCGCGCCACACCCAGGTGTGGTCGATGAGCACGTGGTCGCTGTTGACCTCCAGCGCGGTGTTGGTCCTGCCGACGTGGGGTCCGCCGACGCGGAAGTACACGTCGGACAGGGTGATCGGGTTGTCCGCCGTGCTGTGGCTCCTCTTGTCCTTCTTGCCCACCCTCAGCAGGACCTGCGACTTCTTGAGACCCGCGTCGATGGTCACGCCGGCGACGATCACGCCGGGGACGGAGTCGACATCGAGCGGGGTCGAGGCGTTGACGGCGGTCAGCGTGGCGTGCCCGATACCGAGGACGACCGTGTTCGGGCGCTCGATGTCGATGCTCTTCTCGATGTCGTACACACCGGGCGTGAGCAGCAGGTGCTTACCGCTCTTGAGCGCGTTGTTGATGGTCTTCACCGAATCCGACGGCTTCGCGATGAAGAAGTCGCTGATCGGCAGCGTCTGGCCCGGGGTCAGGCCGTTGGCCCACGTGATGCCGCGCGAGTCCTTCTGGACGGCGGGCACGCGGACGTTGTAGTTGCCCTGCTCGTCGACGAACAGGTAGGGCTTCTCACGGCTGAGGGGAGTGGTCTCGAGGGTGGTGTACGGCGGGTTCGGGAACGCCGAGTCGTCGGGGGCGCCGACGGTGCCCGAGAAGACCTGGTTCCACACGGCGTTCGACCAACCGGCGACCTCGCTGTTGCGGGTCAGCCACTGCTGCTGCGATCCGTTCGTGACGGACGGCAGCTTGGAGTCGGCGATGAAGCCGCCGCTGGCGTACTGCGGGCCGGCGGTGCAGTAGTCCATGAGCGACAGGGTGCCGCTGTTGATGTTGAGGCGGCGCAGGGAGACGGCCTGGGAGACGGCCCAGAAGTTCGCCGACCCCCGGCAGCCGTCCTGGCCGGCCGCGTTGATGTTGATCGAGAGGTTGGACAGGGTGCGCCAGAAGTTGACGAGCGCGAGGCAGTTGCCGGTCCCGCCGCCCTCCAGGCAGCGGTTGTAGACCTCGACCTTGCCGTTGATGACGACGTCGGTGGGCGAGGCGCCCAGGCCGGAGACCTCGGTGTAGTAGCCGACCTTGATCTGGAGCGGCTGCTCCGCGGTGCCGTACGTGCCGGGCTTGAAGAGGTACGCGTGGCGCGTGGTGCCCATCTCGTTGTTGACCTGGGCGGCGTGCTTCGCGTCGAGGGTCGCCTGGATCGAGCTGACGGGCATGCTCGGATCGAAGACGGTGACGTTCGGCCCGAGGTCGGGGGCGCCGGAGGTCGGTGCCGCGGCGGTGGCGGGTGTCCCGCCTGCCGTCATGACGGCGGTCGCGAGTACGAGACCGAACGCCAACGCCCGGCCGATCTGCCGACGGCGCGGGCGGCGCGTCGTCACACTCCCGTGGCCGGGAGGCTTCGTCGTCATACGGTTCGTCCTTTCCGCTGCGTGCGCAGCGGTCTTGGGGGGTGAGATCCTTCGACGGGCGGCTGACATCGCCGGACCGTGAGAGCGCTCTCTCGGAGAAGGTGCAAGACTTGTATCAAGCGTTGAAGGAATTGATACGTTTCTATCGCGTGAACTGGTCGAAGCACAAGTAACGAACTGTGCCGGCCCGGCGGGCCCTGTGGATCCTCGGTGACGGTCCGGTGTGGCCCACCGTGGCGAATGAGAAGCGGCTGAACGCCACCGGCTCAGCCGATGTCCGATGGGATCGGCCGAGGCAATCGCATGAGGCCGTCGCATCGAGCGGGGCGGCCGCCTGGGAGCGCCCGGCGTGTGGACGCGGACCGTCCGCGTGGACCGCGCTCAGGACGTCGGCACGCGAGGAAGGCGAGGTCGAGGAGGGCCTCGTCTGTGCCCGTTCGGCCGCGGGCGGGACCGTTCTGAGCGAGTGGAACGGCTTCGCCGGCACGCTGGACGAAGTGCCGCGGCCCTTGTAGCCGGGACGGCCACGGCGAGTGTCCTCGTCAACGTGAACGGGGCCGTGTCCTTCGACCATTACGTTGACGGTCGCAAGGTCCTGTGTCCCTTGACCGGCTGTTTCCCGGCGACGAGGCCGGCATCTCGGAGGACCGCCCGGCTGACCGGGTCGAGCTCGGGCCGGTTGGCGACAAGCCGGAGGGCGGGCTTGCCGCTGCGCCGCTGCCGGCCGAGCGCATCACCGGGGTGCGGCCGAACGACATCGTGACCCTGCCCAGGTTTTTGTCCTGGTTCCGTCCAGCTTTCGTCCAGTGTGTGCGCTGCTCGCAGGCGATGATAAAGGCGGTCAGAGGTTGGGATATGAGGTGATATGACCCAAACATCAGCACAAAACGGCGAAGTCCTCAATTATGGAACTCATCTTCTGCTGCTGCTCAACGGCGTCGAGCGGCGGGACGCGCTGGACGATCCCCGGAGGCTCTGCGATTTTCTCGCGAATCTCGTGGACAGGATCGGTATGCGCATCCTGGACGGACCCAGGTCCGCGACAGAGAACGCCGACCCCGAAAAATACGGGCACTCGGCCGTCATCATTCTCTACGAGTCGCACGCGGCGGTGCACACCTACCCCATGCGGGGAAGCCTGTTCCTCGACGTGTTCTCCTGCAAGCCCTTCGACGAGGGCAAAGTGGCCGGGGTCTGCCGTGAGGTCTTCGGCGCTTTCGACATTGCGGAGCGACTGGTGCTCAATCGGGGCGTGCACTGGAACGGTACCGCTGACGAAAGCGTCCAGACCTGGGTCACGACGCGCGGAAAGGGGATCTGACCGTGACCGCCCGCGTCATCCTGGCCTTCTCCGGAGGGCTGGACACCTCTGTCGCCATCCCGTTCCTGGCCGAACGGATGGGCGCCGAGGTGATCGCCATGACGGTCGACTGCGGACAAGGCGGCGAGGACATGGAGGCGATCCGGCGGCGCGCGCTCGACTGCGGCGCCGTCGAGTCCATCGTCGTCGACGCCAAGCAGGAGTTCATCCGGGACTACTGCTTCCCCGCCATCCGCGCCAACGCCCTCTATATGGGGCGGTATCCCCTCGTGTCGGCGCTGTCCCGGCCGTTGATCGTGAAACATCTCGCCGCAGCGGCCGACCGGTTCGGCGGCACCCATGTCGCGCACGGCTGCACCGGCAAAGGCAACGATCAGGTTCGGTTCGAGGCGGGACTGGCCGTACTCAAACCGGACCTTCAATGCATCGCGCCCGCGCGTGATCATGCCTGGACTCGGGACAAGGCCATCGCCTTCGCCGAGGAGCGCGGACTGCCGATCGAGGCCAGTGAGGCGAAGCCGTACTCCGTCGATCAGAACCTCTGGGGGCGTGCCGTGGAGGCCGGCCTGCTGGAGGACATCTGGAACGCCCCGCTGGAGGACATGTATACGTACACGACCAACCCGGCCGCGTCCACCGAGGCGGACGAACTGGTCATCGGCTTCGAGCGCGGCGTGCCGACCAGGATCGACGGGAGGTCACTGCCTCCGTTCGAACTCGTCACCGAGTTGAACGCCCGGGCGGGGGCACGCGGGGTCGGCCGGCTGGACATGGTCGAGGACCGGCTGGTCGGCATCAAATCCCGCGAGGTCTACGAGGCTCCGGCGGCGATCACGCTGCTCGCCGCGCACCGGGAGCTGGAAGGCGTCACCATCGAGCGGGATCTCGCCCGATTCAAGCGCCAGGTGGACCAGCGGTGGACCGAACTCGTCTACGACGGACTCTGGTACGCCCCGCTGAAGAGCGCCCTCGATCTCTTCATCGCCAACACCCAGCAGTACGTCACCGGCGATGTCCGGCTGACCCTCTGCGGCGGGCGGGCGGAGGTGACCGGCCGGCGGAGCGCGGCCTCGCTCTACCAGTACGACCTCGCCACCTACGGAGAGGGGGACGCCTTCGACCAGAGCGCCGCCAAAGGTTTCGTCGATCTGTGGCGTCTGCCCAGCAAGATCGCTGCGATGCGGGACCGGCGCTATGACGGACGGGAACAGCCCTGACCCCGGGTCCGGGGGCGTCTCGGGGAAGACGCCCCCGACCAAGGAGACGCGGCAGGCGTACGTGCGGGACGTCCTGGCGCACCACGCGGTGCGCTCCCAGACCGAGCTGGCGCGGCACCTCGCGGCGCGCGGGCTGAGGGTCGCCCAGGCCACCATCTCGCGCGACCTCCTGGAGATCGGTGCCGTCCGGCTGCGGGCGCCGGACGGCAGGCTGGTCTACGTGGCGCCGAAGCCCGGCAGCGGGCGGGGAGCGGCCGTGGAGTCACCCGATGCCCGGCTGACGCGGCTGGCTCGGAAACTCCTGGTATCGGTCGACACGTCAAACAACGTGGTGATTCTGCATACGCCGCCCGGAGCCGCCCGGTATCTGGCCTCCGCCGTCGACCAGGTCCACTGGCACTGTGTTCTCGGCACCGTCGCGGGCGACGACTCGGTCGTCGTCGTCTCGCGCGACCCCGGCGGCGGGCGGGATCTGGCCGCCCGGCTGCTGGGCCTGCTTGACGGGGCCGCCTCGGCGTGAGTCAAAGCCGGTCGGGAGCCGCGATTCCCAGCAGGCCCAGGCCGTCTTTCAAGACCAGTGCGGTGCCCTCGGTCAACGCGAGGCGGCTGCCCCGAACGGGTTCGTCCGCTTTGAGGATCGGACATGACTCGTAGAAGGCCGCGAAGCTCTCCGCGACCCCGAAAAGGTGGTTGCACAGCCGGTGCGGCGCGTGATCGGCGATCGCGTCGGTGACCGTCCCGCCGTAGTCGAGCAGGGCGAGGGCGAGCCTGCGCTCCGCCGGCTCGCGGACAGAGATGGGCACAGATCCGGCATGTCCGGCCTTTCGCAGGATCGAGCGGGCTCGAACGTGCGCGTACTGCAGGTACGGCCCGGTGCTGCCCTCGAAGGACAGCATGTGCGCCCAGTCGAAGACGTAGTCCTTGACCCGGTCGATGGAGAGCTCGGCGTACTTGATGGCGCCGATGCCGACCGCTTCGGCGATCGACTCGTGTTCGTCCGGGTCCAGCGAGGGGCTCTTCTCCCGCACCACCTGGCCGGCCTTCAGCACCGCCTCGTCCAGCAGGTCGATCAGCCGGACGGAGGCACCGGCGCGGGTCTTGAACGGGCGGCGGTCGGGGCCGAGGACGCTGCCGAACGCGACATGTTCGGTCCGTACCTCGTCGGGCACCCAGCCCGCCTCACGAGCGGTGGCGATGCACATGGCCAGGTGTTCGCGCTGCGGAGCGCCGACCACGTAAAGGATCTCGTCGGCTCCCAGGCGGCCCGCGCGGTCGCGCAGGGCCGCCAGGTCGGTGGCCGCGTAGCCGTAACCGCCGTCGGACTTGCGCACGATGAGGGGCAGCGGATCGCCGGTGCGCGTGACGAAACCGGTGGGAAAGCAGCACATCGCGCCATCGGATTCGGTAACCAGACCGGCGGCGGCGAGGTCCGCGGTGACGCCGGGCAGCAGATCGTTGTAGAAACTCTCGCCGACGATGTCCGAGGGTTCGAGCAGCACGCCCAGCTTGGCGTAGACGTGCTGGAAGTAGCCGATGGACTGGTCGACGAGAACGCGCCAGAGCGAGACGCTCTCCTCGTCGCCGCTCTGCAGCGAAACCACGCGCCGGCGCGATCTGTCCGCGAAGTCCGGGTCCGCGTCGAACTTCTCCCGCCCGGCCCGGTAGAACCCGTTGAGATCGCCGACGGACAGCAGCGCCGCGGTGTTCGCCTCACCGATGTCGAGGAGATGCTCGATGAGCATGCCGAACGGCGTGCCCCAGTCGCCGATGTGATTCTGCTTGATCACGGTGTGGCCCAGGCGCCGCAGCATCCGGACCAGCGAATCGCCGATGATCGTCGTACGCAGGTGCCCGACGTGCATCTCCTTCGCGACGTTCGGGTGCGAGTAGTCGACCACGATCGTCTTGACCTCCGTCGCGGTCCGGATCCCCAGCCGGGGGTCGGCGAGCTGCTCGTCGAGCAGACGGGAGATCACGTCGTCGCGCACGGTGAGGTTGATGAAGCCGTTGGGAGCGATCTCGACCAGGTCGACGAGGTCGCGGAGATCGACGGAATCCATGACGCGGGCCGCCGCCTCACGCGGGCTCACCGACAGCGTCCGGGCCAGCGGAAGCGCCCCGTTCAGCTGGTAGTCGCACCGGGTGGACCTGCGCAGGATCGGATCGGCCAGTGCGTCGCCGCTGATCTCGGCGAAGGCCGGCCGTACCGCGGAGGACAGAAGACCCTCCAGGCTGCTCATCGGCTCCCTTTCGAGTGGAACGTCGGGTCGGTACCGGGAACCACGTCGACGACACGTTCGGTCCACAGGCGGAACAGGTCGTCGAGCCCCTCGTCGGACGCCTCCGGGGGAGGGATCACGCCGGTGAGGACCAGGAAGGACTCCCGCCCCACCGGGATCTCCCTGCGTCCCGGGCCCACGACGACGTGGCGGCGGTCCTCGCCGCGGTCGACCGCCGCGGCGAAACACCCGCGCCGCAGCACGAAGCGGCTCTCGCGGAGCAACTCGATCCGGGAGCGGCCGGGCGCGCGGCGGACGATGGTGTCCGCACCGAGGAGGAGGCAGTCGATGCCCGAGGTGAGCAGGAAGGCGATGGCGTCCTCCGCGGTCATCACGATCGGTTCGCGGTGGTTGTTCAGCGAGGTGTTGAGCAGTACCGGAACGCCGGTGCGCGCGCCGAAGTCGCGGAGCAGGGCGTGCAGGAACGGGTTCGTCTCCCGAGACACGGTCTGCACGCGCGCGGTGCCGTCGACGTGGGTGACCGCGGCCAGGGTCGACCGGAACCGCGGCCGCACGCTGCTCACGAGCGTCATGAACCGGTACGCCGACGGCGACAGGTCGAGATCGAAGAACCGGGTCGCGTCCTCTTCCGCGGCCGCCGGTGCGAACGGCCGGAACGACTCGCGGGACTTCACCAGCCGGTTGACCCGGTCCCGATTCTCCGCGGGCCGGGGATCGGCCAGAATGCTGCGGTTGCCCAGTGCCCTCGGCCCGAACTCCATCCGTCCTCGGGCGACCCCGACCACGGCACCCTCGGCGAGGAGTCGCGTGAGGGCCTCGACGGGCTTGCCCGAACGCTCGACCGAGAGCCAGCCGCGCCACCGCCGGACGGCCGCGCCGACCGAGGACTCGTCGATGCCGGGCCCGAGGAACGCGTCGCCGAGACCGCGGACGGGGTTGGCCTTGATCTTGTCCAGGCCGGCGTACGCCGCGCCCAACGCTATGCCCGCGTCGTCGGCGGCCGGTTGTACGAACAGCTCGTCCGGCCGCAGTTCCCGGGCCAGCTTCCCGAGCATGCTCGAGTTGTGGGCCACACCGCCCGCGAAGCAGACCGCCCGCGTCCCCGTGCGCTTCATCTCATGATCGAGAACATGGAGGAAAATCTTCTCCAGCGCCGCCTGAAGTGCCGCCGCGATGTCCGCGTGATGCTTCGCGAACCGCGAACCGGGCGCCCGTTCCGGTCCCAGCCGGCGCAACCGCTGGAACATGGCGTCCTGCTCATGGCCGGCGATGGCGAACCCGCCGTCGTCCTCGATGTCGAACAACTCCGCGAAGGGCGCCGCGAAACGGTCCGGATCCCCGTACGGGGCGAGTCCCATGACCTTGTACTCGTCGCCGTCGCCGTATCCGAGGTAGGACAGCGCCGAGGAGTAGAACCGGCCCAGGGACTTGCTGAACGGGATCACCCGGTACGGCTCCGCCAGAGCGCCGCCGCTCATCATCCGGAACGAACCGGAGATGCCGTCCCCGAACCCGTCGACGGTGACCACCAGCGCGTCCGAGAGACCGGACGCCATCGCGGCGCTGTAGGCGTGACTCGTGTGGTGGTCGATCAGCGTGACCTCTGTGCCCGATGTGTCGAGACCGCATTCGGTTTCGAGCAGGCCGCGCACCGCCTCCACGCTGATGGCGGGATCACGCAGGTCGCCGAACCCGCCGGTCTCGCCGAACGCGACCACGTCCAGACCTCCGCGCGTCTCCCCGACGCAGTAGCCGATGGCCTGCGCGGGGAACACACCGGTGTGCTTGTTCCGGCTGAAACGCTCTTCTTCCGCGGCCGCGACGATTCCCCTCCCGTTCATCGTCGCGGCCGCGGAATTGTGGTACCAACCCGAGTCCCACCCCGCGAACACCGGCTCGCGGCTCGCGGTTCCGGGGTGCGGGTGGCCGAGGAAGCCGAGCGCGTTGACCATCTTTCGTGCCCGCTTTCTGTCAGACGGCGAAGGCCGTACCGAAGACCCGCCCGTCGCCGACCAGCTCTTCGGAGTACCGGTTGATGTCGCGCACCGCGTAGGAGCGCTGGAGCCAGCGGTCCTGGCCGTCGTAGCAGGCCGTGAACCGGCTTCGCCCGTGCACGGCGCGGCGGTTGTCGATGACCAGCAGGTCGGATGTGCCGAGGGATACCTCGGCCGCGCAACTCGCCATGGTGGCCTTGATCGCCGCCAGGGCCGCGCTCGCCTCCTCGTCCTCCCCGACCATGAGGTCGGGATCCAGGCACAGCAGCGGGTCGAAGGGATCTCCGTACAGTACGGAGGTCAGGGGGCCGTTCCCGGCCTGCCCGTTCTGGCTGCCGAACGAGTAGTCGACGCCGGTCCGGAACGCCCGGCGGAAGAGGACCGGGCGGAATCCAAGTGGTACGAGCGCGATCATGTTTCGGGCGCCCGCCACCAGGGTCCGGGCGTCGTTTCGCGGGGCCGGGCGCAGGCAGTAGAGCAGCAGGTAATCCGGCATGGCCGGGTGGAACGCGATCTCGGTATGGAAGTCCAGCGGGGCGGCGGAGCTCTCGGAGGACAGCAGTGTCGCGTTCTCCGAGGTCGGCAGGACGTTGCGGAAGAACGTCCCGCCGCCCTCCTGCATGTAGCCCACCTGATCCCCGAGACCGCAACTCACGACGGTGAGCCAGAATTCGCTGAAATAGGTGTCCCGGAAAGGTGCGGCGGCCGGGTCGCCGGGAGTCGGCGGAAGGGCGGGGTCGCTGGGCAGGCCCGTGACGAGAAGAGCGCCGGAATCGTTGGAGTTGTTTCTGAAATCAGCGATGGCGTGCCTGATGTCCGTGGGCAGTTCGTGGTATGACGATTCCGCATGCCGAAGAAAGCCGCCGATGTCCGCATACGGTGAAAGGCCCCTTCGATAGAGCCGGAGGAGTTTCCGTTTCGCCGCCGAGACGTCGATGGTGGGAATCGCCTTCTCGTCGCCCGCTCCCATTCCGCGTGGCGGCAGGCGGGGCGAGTAATGGTTCTCCCCGAGGAGTTCACGGATGGTCTCCCTACGGCGTTCGGACTCGTCTTCGCGAGGGTCTTCCCCTGCCAGCCAGGCCAGGGTGCCGATGTAGAGAAGCGCGTTGTCCGCCTGGCCGACGTACGGGATCGAAAAGAGTTCGCCGGAGCCGATGACCGCTACACGACCCAGTCCGTGTGACACCGCCGCGAAAACCATGTGCCCGGCCGGCGCGGTGATCGCGGTGAGCGGTTCGCGTGCGCATTCCAGCGAGACGCCCCCGTGGCAGACGATGTGCCGCACCCCCGACGCGGGCCCGCGCGCCTGGATGCCCGCGCACGTCGTGACCGCCGACAGCAGGTGATCGTGGCCGTGCCGGGACGAGACGACCTCGTCGCCGGTGACTCGGACGCCGAAGGCCGCCGCGATCACCGAAGCGGCCGATTCGGGTCCGGAATTGCGGTGACTCACGATGAGGAAGAGCCCGCCGCCGTTTCTGACGAAGTTCACGAGGGCGTCGATCCCGGCCCGGTCGATCGGATGCGGCAGCGCCGGATCGGGCAGGACGACGACATCGATCCCGGCCAGTTCGGCGCTGGTCCAGCGCGCGGTGAGCCGGCGGCTTTCGGCGTTCAGGACACCGTTGGCGAGCCGCGCGAGATGACCGAAGGACAGCCGTTCCGGTTGGCGCGGAAACCGTCTGGAAGCCTCGTCATCCGAAATCGTCCAGCGCTCCTGACACGATTCGTCGTAACCGAATACGGCCACCTCGTCCTCCGGAACATGATCGCAAGTGATTGACCATCATGTTTCCACGGGGCTTCTCGGCGCAGCGGACAGTTTCCGGACAGTTCAAGGACAGATCGGCCGGCGTCAGTGCTGATGGGCCTTGACGTCGTTGACGGCGACGAGGAACGGGGAATCCGCCGGGAACGCGACCCGGCAGGCGGCGAGGTCCTTCGCGCTGTAGGCCAGGAAGAGCACGGTCCGCAGCCCGCCCTGGACCGCCACCAGGTGGTCGAGAGTCTCTCCGACCAGCGTGCGGAGGGTGCCCACCGGCTCCGCGCCGCCCACGCCCGAGCCGAGAATGGGGAACAGGATGGTCCGCAGGGTGGGATCGGTGCTCGCGAGCCTCTCGGCCGTCTCCAGTGCCTTGGCCACGCAGTGGCCGATGTCGCGCACCTGGCGGTAACCCGTGCCGGGCTGGCCCTGGACCGTCGCCACATGCACGATGAACCGGACCCCGTTGGTCTCCCTGAGGTCCCCGGATCGGGTGGCGATGGCCGTTCCCGGGGCGACCTGGCCGCTCTGCCCCAGCTTCTGGGTGAGTTCCCGCGCGATCCGGTCGTCGACCACGTGGCCGGTCTCGTCGCGCCGAGCGCCGTGGTAGCGGATGACGGCCGAGACGGAGTGCTCCTCGAACCTGGCCATCTCCATGCGGGTGTTCTCGGAGTTCACCCAGATGTCGGCGCACCTGACCCGCCGGATGTCTCCGGTGATGAAGCCGATCCGGATGTCCGAGGACTCGGTCAGCGCCCGCGGCCGGTAGAGGTACTCGCTCTGGTACTTCAGCGGCCCCTCGGAGGGAACGCCCTCCCGGCTCTTCATCTCGAGGAGACGGGCCGCCTCGTCGAAGCGGCGCCGCATGGTGCGGGCGTCCCGGTCGAACTCCGTGCCGAGCCACTCCATCCGCTCTTCGAAGAACCGGAACTGCGCGTCCGGATGCAGCGCCAAGCCGACCCGGAAGGCCAGGGCAAGATCAGCCGGCAGTGTGTCGGCCAGTGTCTCCAGATAGGCGACCAAGCGTTCGGCGACCTCGGTGTCCCCGTCGGAGTCGCCGATCCCCGCCCGTGCGCGCAGCAGCGGGCCGACGCGGTCGATCAGAGTGCCGGTAAGGACGCCGCGTCCGCGACGGAGGTGCACCAACTCGGTGAAAAGGTCGCTCATCGCCTTGACCGCATTCCGTTCGAGTCATTGTGGACAGAGGCTCACCGCCCCTCACTGCCCGGACAAGGTCGCCGCTCCCGTGTGCCCGCCCCGGGGGGCGATGGGGGGACAGACGGCCAGCAGCGCCCGCGCGTAGGACGCGGCGACCAGCGAGGCGTACTTCCGCCAGACGTTGTCGGTGCGGCTGTCGCCGTAGTCACTGATGCCGCGGATGACGAGCCACTCGAGGCCGTTGGCGAACCCGGCGTTCCCGATGCCCTTGCCCTCCATCTCCAGGGCGCGCAGGTTGTGTTCGGCCGCGAGCTCGGCGCGCACGCGGGCGTTTCGCAGGGAGTGGTCCGCGCTGCCGATGTGGCCGTGGTGGACCTTCGGCCAGCCGGGCCGGTGCCCGCTGAGCCGGGGGTCCGGATGTGGCACGAGGTGGGTCGGCTCCTCGGCGAGGAAGAGCTGGTCGGTGGCCGCCGGCGGGCGGGCGAAGTCGGGCAGGCCGGCTTCCAGGGCCGCGGAGAGCAGCGCCTCCCAGGCACGCCTGCCCTGCAGTTCCTCGGCCGCGAGCCAGTTGGCGTGGTGCGTGAGGAGCCGCGACGGCCGCGGGAACGGCTGGCGCAGAACCGGCCCGCCGACCCGGTCGATCACGTGGTCGTAGTCGACGATTCCCCAGGTGGAGACGACGATGTCGCCGAGCCGGACGTGTCGCTCCGGCCGTACCGGATCGGGCACGCCGGCCGCGATCCCCACCATCAGGATCTGTGCGACCGAGTCGAAACTCCGGACCAGGTTGGCGCAGCCGTCGGCGGCCGAGTCGTTGCCGGTGTCGCCGAGCAGGGTCAGCACGACATGATGTGGAACGTCCGGCGCGAGGCCCGGCAGGGTGCCGACGACGTAGTTGGCCCGGTCGCCCGCCACGTTCGTCCGGGTCCGGTTCTCGAGCATGGCGCGCATGGCCACGAACTCCTCCGGCATCGCCGTCACGATGCCCACGACCGGGCGCGGCACCGTGGCGGGGGGCCGGGCCGGCCGGTGCGGAACGCCGAACCTCTCCAGGCTCTCGCCCAGCCGCGCCGCGCCCTCGTACGCGGACTCCAGGTAGGAGATGTCATCCTCGAGCTGCCGCTCGAACCAGGAGAAGAGCTCCGTGTCGTCGTGGAACAGATACCCCTGGCCGGCGGCGTCGCCCTCCAGCGCCGCCCGCCCGCTCGCGGTGGCGATCGCGACGGTGCGGCGCATGGTCTTGAGCTTCGCGATCCGCGCCGCTGCCCGGGCCTGGTCGGCGCGCAGGGAGTCGAGCCGGCAGCCGATCGCGTCCCGGTCGAACGGCCCGGCGGACCGGCCCGCGGCGTTCACCAGCCCGTGAAGTTCGAGGATGCCGCTTTCGATCAGCCGGCACAGTTCGCTCGCCGGTCGTGCGCGGGACAGGACACGCAGTTCGTAGCGGATCTTGGCGACATGCTGGAGATAGCGGGCCAACGGTGGAAGCAGGGGCGTTCCGTCGGACCAGGTCCATACGCTGAGCTGCCGGTTGCCGTCCGGAGGGGCGAGAACCACGATCCTTCGCTCGATCCGGCTGTCCGGCCGGGACGTCAGCTCCCAGGCGGTCAATCCGGACCCGGACGAGGAGTCGCGATTCCACCAGCCCGTCTCCTGCCCGGCCGGCGGCAGCAGGGGGGCGAGCTCGGCGCCGGCGCCTGCGGGATCGGTGTGTTTTCCCAGATAGAGGCGTACGACACCGATGAGGCCCTCGGTCACGTCGCCGACCACGGCGTCCAGCAGCCGGTCCATCCGCTGCCACGGAGTCAGCGCGTCCGCGGGGTCGGGGGCCTCCCGGGAGGCGGCGAGCAGCACGGAGACGCAGACGACGCCGTTCTCGCGGCGGGTCAGCAGCTGGGCGTCCCGGCCGGGGCTCTGCCGGAGGGCGATGACACCGTCGAACGGGCCGCCGCGCAGCGGGATGGGATTGGTCGTGCCCAGATGTTCCTCGCCGCGCGCCGTCAGGAGCTCGATCGTCCGGCCGCAGCCCTCGCGCCGCCAGCCGTCCTCGACGACGAACACATGCGCGACGAGTTCCTGCTCCGCTACGAGGGAAACGTTTGCTGTCGTCCTCATCGACGGCTCCCGGCTAGAGCGCGGCGCTGGGCCGCTGAGGAAGTGACGGATACCAAGTCTAACGATGGAGACTCCCGCCGCGTGGCCACTGGATAGGGTTTGGGTATGCGCGAGCACGACCTCGGCACCTTCGACGACGAGCCCCCCATCGGCCCGGAGCAGATCACGGCCGAAGCACTCGACGCCCTGCGGGACGTCCTGGACTGGAGCGCCACTCCAGCACACTGGGAGACGATCTCCCCGATCATCGAATCGATCGCCGACGCCCTCGCCCGCGGTGACCTGTCCGCGCTGCACGCGGCCACGATCGAGCTCGACCTGGCGAGTCCGTACCGGGTCATCAAGGTGGGGGACGAGGAGGAAAGGCCGCCGTCGAAAAAGTTGCGCGAGCAGGTGGTTTACCTGGTCCACACGATGGAACCCGACGATGCCGACGGGGCCGAGGGATCCGCCTGAGAGACCGGGTGACAGGATGCCGCGGTGGGTTTTTCGCCGTAGCCGGGCGGGTGACGCGGAGAAGTCCCTGGCCGAGGCCAGGGCGCGCCTGAACGCCGGCGAACTCGACGCCGCCGTCGACGCCCTCCGCCGAACGCCGCCTGGCGGGCCGGAACGGCGGGTGCTGGCGGGCGACCTCGGGCTCGCCCTGCGACTCCGCTTCGACCGGACCGGCTCCGAAGCCGACCTCGACGCCGCGATCGCGGTCGGCGGCGAGTCCGTGGCGGGGGACGCGGCGCACGACCCGGACCTCGCCTTCCATCTGTCCGCCTTGGCGAACTCGCTGCACCTCCGGTTCGACCACCGAGGGGATCCGGCGGACATCGACGCGACCGTCGGCCTCTCCAAGGCGGCCGTGGAGGCCAGCGGATCCGGCGATCCCTCGTACGCCATGTACCTGTCCAACCACGGCAACGCCCTGCGGGACCTGGCCGAGCGGACCGGATCGGCGGCCGATTTGGAGGACGCGGTCCGGTACGGCCGCGCCGCCGTGGCCGCGGCCGCCCCCCGCGACGCGAATCTGCCGATGTACCGCGCCAACCTGAGCCTCGCGCTCCGCGTCTGCTTCGAGCGGACCTTGCGCGCGGAGGATCTCGACGAATCGATCGAGGTGGGCCGGCGCGGTCTGGAGGACGCCTCCGAGGACGACCCGAATCGTCCTGCCTGGCTGTCGAACCTGTGCGGCTCCCTGCGTACCCGCTACGACTGGTACGGCGGTCCCGCAGACCTCGACGCCGCCGTCGAGGCCGGCCGGCAGGCGGTGCGGGGGGCGGACCCGGAGGACCCGGACATCGGCATGTACCTGTCCAACCTCGGCGTCGCGCTGAACACCCGCTTCGGGGCGTCCGGCCGGGACGAGGACATCGACGCCGCCGCCGACGCGCTCGGGCACGCGATCGAGTCGACCGCGGACGACGACCCGGACCTGCCCATGTACCTGAACAACCTCGGCCTGATCCTGCGCACCCGGTTCGATCGGCGCGGCGACCTCGCCGATCTCGAAGCGGCTCTCGCGGCCGGGCGCGACGCGGTCGCCCGCACCCCGGAAGGCAGTCCGGACCTGTCCCTCTATCAGGGCAACTACGGCGCGACGCTGTGCGAGCGGTACACCCACACCGGTGGACTCGCCGATCTGGACGAGGCGATCACCGTGGTCCGAGCCGCCGTCGACGGCACGACCGACCACGACGTGGCGTTCGCGATGTGCATGGCCAACCTCGGCATGACGCTTCGCGAACGCCACCTGCGTCGCGGCGACGAGGCCGATCTGGACGAGGCGATCGACGCCGAGCGCATCGCGCTGGCGGGTATACCGGACGGGCACTTCCAGCGGGCGGACTTCCTGACCAACCTGGCGCTCAGCCTGCGGTTGCGCTACGAGTTCATGGGCATCCGGCGCGACCTCGACGAAGCGGTCGAGCTCGCCCGGACCGCGTACGCATCCGTCCCTCCGGACAACCCCGGGGCGGCGATCTTCCGCTCCAACCTGGCCACCGCGACGCACGCCCGGTACGAACTGACCCTGGCCGACTCCGATCTCGAGGACACCGTCAGGTTCAGCCGGGAGGCCGTGGAAGCCTGCCCCCGGCCGCATCCCGACCGGGCGCTCTACCTGCACAATCTGGGCCTGGCCCTGGAGGACCGGTTCAGCCGCCGAGGCGGCGCGCAGGACCTGGCCGACGCCGTCGAGGCCGGTCGCGCCGCGCTGCGCGCGATGGTCGACAGCGATCCGCTGCGACCGCTCTACATCGCGGCGCTCGCCGACAGGCTGCGGACGCGCGCCGAGCGCACCGGCGACGAAGCCGAGCTGCGGGAGGCCGTACGACTCGGCCGGCAGGCGGTGGAATCGACGCCGGTGGATCATCCGGACCGGGCCTCCACCCTGCTCTCGCTCGCCGACGCGGTGCACGCCGACGCCGTCCGATCCGCCTCGCCGACCGGGTACGACGAGGCGTTGACGTGGGTACGAACGGCGGCCGGCCTACCGACCGCACGGGTCAAGGACCGCATCCGGGCGGCCCATCGCTGGGGGGTGCGGTCGTGGGAGCGGGGTGACGAGCAGGACGCCGCTCTCGGTTTCGCCACCGCGATCGAGCTGCTGCCGACCCTCGCCTGGCACGGCTTCGACCGTGAGACGCAGGAGGACTCCCTGGCCGTATGGAACGGCCTGGTGTCCCAGGCGGTGAGCTGCCTGGCGATCTCCGGGCAGCCCCGGCGAGCCGTCGAACTCGCCGAGCAGGGACGTTCGGTCCTGTGGGGCCAGCTCCTGCACCTGCGCGGGGCCGTGCAGGAACTGGGCGACGCCCATCCGGAGCTCGCGGCGGAGCTGCGTGCGCTTCGCACCCGGCTCGACCGGCCCGCCGAATGGTCGCGCACCAGCCGGCTCTTCCGCGGCGGCGCCAGAATGGGGACCGAGGCGAGCCTCGTCGAACGGCGGCGAGCGGCCAGACGGTGGGACGCGCTGATCTCACAGGTCCGGGACCTCGACGGGTTCACGGACTTCCAGCGGGCGGCGCCCTTCGAGGCGTTGGCCGAGGCGGCGGAGTACGGTCCGGTCGTCCTGCTCAACACCAGCAGCCTCGGTTGCCACGCGATCGTCGTCTCCGCGGGAGACGCCCGTGTCGTCCCGCTCGACCTGGTGACGCACGCCGAGATCGTACGGCTCACCGACTCCTGGTCGCCCGTCCCGGTCTCCGGAGCGGCCGAACGGGTGACCACCGCCGAGCTCCTGGCCTCGCTGTGGCAGACGATCGTCGCTCCGGTCCTGGCCGCCATGGATCGGGCGGCCGGGCAGACACGGCCGAGGGTGTGGTGGTCGCCGATCGGGCCCGCGTCGTTCCTGCCCCTGCACGCCGCGGAGGACCGGAACGACAGCGCCGCCGCTCACGTCGTGTCCTCCTACACACCCACGCTGGCCGCGCTGCTGGAGGCCCGGGCGAAACCCCGGCCCGCCGCGGTACGCCAGCTCGTGATCGGGCTGCCCCGCCTCACCGGCCAGACCCTGTTGCCGGGCACCGCCCGGGAGATCGCCGCAGTGGCGAAACGCCTTCCGGCGGATCGGGTGCACGTCCTTTCCGGTGCGGACGCGACCGCGGACGCGGTCCGAAGCGAACTACGCCGGAGTCAGTGGGTCCATTTCGCCTGCCACGCCCGGCACGACCACCGGCACCCGGTCGACAGCGCGTTCCTGCTGTGGGATTGGCGAGATGACCCGCTCACGGTCGGCGAACTCGCCCAGGAGCAGTTGGCGGACGCCGACCTGGCGGTCCTGTCCGCGTGTGAGACCTCGGGCGGGAGCGCGCGGCTGTACGACGAGTCGGTCAATCTCGCGGCGGCCATGCGCATCGTGGGTTTCCGGCACGTCATCGCCACCCTCTGGCCGGTGACGGACGCGATCGCGTGCCGCATGGTCACGGCCCTGTACGCCGCCCTCGTCCCGGCAGGAGTCCCCGACTCCGACGCGTCCGCCTTCGCCCTCGACGCCGCGGTGCGCCGCCTCAGGAAGCGCTACCCGCGCGACCCCGAGCAGTGGGCCGCCTTCATCCACGTGGGACTGTGACGGTTGTGCCGGACGGTGCCGCTCGCGCGCGGTTGAGAAAGGTGCAGGCCAGGGTCGCGGCCTTTCAGGAGAGGCCGATCCCGGAATCGGTGCTGTCGGAGGCGGCGCGTACCGAGGTCTCCGATCTTCTCGGATCCGTCGCCGACCCGGCGGCCGACGTCGACGTCGCCCGGGCGGCGGGCACGTTGCTCTGGTTCCGGTTCCTGGTGTTGCCGGAGGGCGCGGAGAGCGACGAGACGTTCGACGCGGCGCTGGACCTTCTCACCGTGGCGTACGGCGTGCGCCCGGAGGTGGATTCCGAAGATCCCGCCGCTCTGGACGCGGCGATCCACCTCCTGCGGCACAGCATGATCCTGGTCTCCATCGACCATCCCGGCGGCATGAATCAGCTGTTCCACCTCGCCGACGCCCTCTACCGCCGAGCCGAGGACGTCGACGAGCCGGCCGATCTGGAGGAGTCCGTCGGGCTTTTCCGGATGGTCGTGGCCGCGACGCCGGACGACCATCCCGACCTGGCGGATCGGCTGAACGGGCTGAGCCTCGCGCTGTCGGCGAGATGGAATCTCACCGGTTCGCTCACCGACCTGGACGAGGCGATCGCCCTAGGCAGGCGGCTCGTCGCCGTCACCGCCGACCTCGGCTCCGATCGGGCCATGTATCTCAGCAACCTCCGCGTCGACCTGCAGGATCGCTTCGAGCGGACGGGCCTCTTCAACGACCTGGACGACGCGGTCGCCTTCGGGCGGGCGGCCGTGGCCTGCCTCCCCGCGGACCATCCCGATCGGCGTGACCATCTGGTCGCCCTCGGCGTCGTCCTGCGCGACCGCTACGACCAGGCGGGCGACCCGCGCGATCTGGACGAGGCGATCGTGCTGGGCAGGGACCGGCTGGCGGCCGGCCCCGACCAGCCCGAGAGCATGGCCGATCTCGCGTTCGACCTGTTCGCCCGCTTCGACCTCGGCGAGGACCGCGAGGACCTGGCCGAGACCATCGCCCTGGCCGGAAGCGCGCTCGCCGGAACCCCCGTCGCGGATCCCGATCGGGCCACACTGCTGAATCTGCTGGGCACCGCGTTGTCCACAGGGGCCGAGCACGAACTTCTCGACGCCGATCCGGCCGAGGGAATCGCGCTGCTGCGGGAGTGCGTCGCGACCGCTCCCTCCAACGGCATGTTCCTGGCCAACCTCGCCGGCGCGCTCCGTGTCTCGTTCGAACGCTCCGGGGCGCCGGACGTCATCGACGAGGCCGTCGACCTGTGCCGGCAGGCGGTCGCGCTGGCGGTCGCGGACGGCGCCGAGCGTGCGGACCACCTGACCGGCCTGTCGACCGCACTGCTGCGCCGGTTCGAGCGGACCGGCACGACCTCCGACGTCGACGAGGCCGTATCGGCCGCCGAACGGGCTTGCGCGATCGAGCCGGGTTCCGCGGTCAAACGGGCCGGCCGGCTCAACGCGCTCGGAATGGCCCTGTCCGCCCGGGGCGAGCACGCGTCGGACGTCGACGATCTGGACGCGGCCTGCCGGGCACAGGAAGCCGCGCTCAAGGTCGCCCCGGCCGGGCATCCGGATCGCTCGACGTACCTGGCCGGGCTGGGGACGACCCTGCTGGAGCGGTTCGGCAGGACGGGCCTGACGGCCGATTTGGAGAACGCGATCGGAGCCGGCCGCCTGGCGGTCGCGCGGACCGCGGACGGCCATCCCGAACGGCCCGGCCGCCTTTCGACCCTCGCCGGCGCGCTGCTGCGCTCGTTCGAGTGGAGGGGGGACATCGGCGAACTCGACGAATCCATCCTCCTGTACCGGGACGCCGTCGCGTCCGTCCGGGTGGGCCATCCGAACCGGGCCATGTTCGGCACCAACCTCGGCGTGGCCTTGCTCTGCAGGTACGAGGCGACCGGTGCGCCCGCGGATCTCGACGAGGCCGTCGCGTCCGGCCTGGAGGCCGCCACCGTCACCGCTGTGGGCGACCCGGACCGGCCCAGCCGGCTGTCGAATCTCAGCGTGGCCCTGTCCGCCCGGTACGAGCGCGCCGGTGCGCTCGTCGACCTCGACCATGCCGTCGAGCTCGCCGAGGCGGCGGTGGACGAGACCGCGCGCGGCCATCCGGATCGGAGCGCCCGGCTCTCCAACCTGGGCACCGCTCGCTTCGTCAGGTTCCACCGGACCCGCTCCACCGCGGATCTCGACGGCGCGATCGACGCGGGGGAGGAGGCGGTCGCTTCGATGCCGCGCGACGACCCGGACCGTGCGGCGATCCTCTCCAACCTGAGTCTCCCGCTCAGGGTCAGATCGGAACTCGGAGGTTCGGCCGCCGACGCGGACGCGGCGGTACGCGCCGTCAAGGCGGCGGTCGACGGCACGGCGGCCGAGAACCCCGACCGCTCCAGATATCTGACCATCCTCGGCACCGCGCTGGTCGCCAGGTTCGACGCCACCGGCCGGCCTGCCGATCTCGATGACGCCGTCGCCGTCGGCCGCGAAGTCGTCCGGCTGACGTCGCACGACAATCCCGAGTTCGCCGGCCGGTCGAACGACCTCGCGGTCGCCCTGCTGGTGCGGCACCGGTCGGGGGATCGCGCCGAGGCGATGGATCACCTCAGGGCCGCCGCGTCGGCCCGCACGGCTCCTGCCGCGATCCGCGCTCAGGCGGCGCGCCGGTGGGGGAGAGTGGCCGCGGAGACGGGGGACTGGGCCGAAGCCGTCCAGGGCTATCGGACGGCGGTCGAGCTGCTGACGAGCACGGCCCCCCGCGACCTGAACCGGCTCGATCAGGAATTCACCCTGGGACGCCTGTCCGGGCTGGCCTCGGACGCGGTCGCCTGCTGCCTGGAAATCGGCGATCCCGAGCTGGCGGTCAGCCTCTGGGAGCAAGGACGAGGGGTCCTCATCGGGCAGGCTCTCGACATCAGGAGCGATGTGAGCGACCTGCTCCAGGCGCATGAGGACATCGGCGGGCGCTTCCTGGCGTTGCGTGAACGGCTCAGCGGGTTCTCGCTCGATACGGCCGCGGCGCCCGTCCCTGTGCGCGGCCACGTGGTGTCGGCCGTTCGGCGAGAGCAGCGCGAAGCGCTCGGGCGGCGCGCGATCCGCGAGGAATTCGAGCAGATCGTGGCGGAAATCCGCAGTCTGCCCGGCTTCGCGAACTTCCTGCTTCCGCCGCCCGCGCACGAACTGCTGCCCGCGTCGGCGGACGAGCACTTCGTGCTGCTCAACGTGAGTTCGATCCGGTCGGACGCGCTCGTCCTCAGCGTGGGCGGAATCAGCGTCGTTCCGCTGTCCCCGGAGACTCCGGAGATCGTCCGGGAGCACGTCGGTGACGTACTCGGCGCGGTGGACGGAGCCGCCGAGGAGCCGGATCTGATCCGGATGCTGGGCCGGCTCTGGGACACGATCGCGGGACCGGTACTCGACGAGGGACTCGGCATCGGCGGCCGGCCCTCGCGGGGAGGACCGTGGCCGCGGCTGTGGTGGTGCCCGTCAGGGCTGTTGTCGTTGCTGCCCCTGCACGCCGCCGGGCACCATGCGACCCGGTCGGAGCCCGTCCCGATGACGGTGCTCGATCGGGTGATGTCGTCCTACACGCCGACGATCCGCTCGCTGCGTCACGCGCGCCGCCGGGGTGGACCGGCGGCTGAGAAGCCGGCCGGCCAGGTCGTCGTGGTGTCTGTGCCCCGTACCGCGTCGACGGCCGCCATTCCCGGTACCAAGCACGAGGCGGAGCTGCTCACCGCCCTGTTCGGGGCGCGGGCCCGCGTCCTTGACGGCGGGCCGGGGCTGCGCGAGGCCGTGGTGGCGGCGCTGTCGCGATACCCGTGGGCACATTTCTGCTGCCACGGGTTCAGTGAGCTCGCGGATCCGTCCAGCAACCGGCTTCACCTGGACGACGATCCCGGGGGCGGGCTGAAGGTCGCCGATGTGGCGCGGCTCCGGCTCACCCAGGCCGAGTTCGCGTTCCTGTCCGCCTGCGCCACCGCCCGGACCGGCACCGCGATCCCCGACGAGGCGATCCACCTGATCTCCGCGTTCCAGCTGGCCGGCTACCGGAACGTCATCGGCACCCTCTGGGAGATCAGGGACCGACCGGCCGTTCGGGTCGCGAAGGTCGTCTACGCCGATCTCACGGCCGATCTCGCGGCGGGCCCGGGATCACCGGAAGGCTCAGCCGCCAGGGCGCTGCACCGGGCGACGAGATCCCTTCGCTCGCTGGCGCCGAACCGGCCCTCGGCATGGGCTGCCCACATCCACAGCGGCGCCTAGCGGTGCTTTGTCGGTCGGGTCGTCGGGGCGGGGTTGCCGACAGGCCGGACGGGGGGGCCTCAGGCCCGGAGGTCAGCCGGAGACGTTCCGGCGGCGGACCAGGACGACCATGATGCCGACGGCGGCCAGGGCGGCGGCGGCGATGATGCCGATCTGGAGGGGGAGGTCGTCGGACGAGCTCTCCTGGGCGGCGCGTTCGGCCAGGGCCGTGGTGGACGCCGGAGTGGTCGCGGCGGGGAGCTTGATGTCCTGTGCCTTCACGGTCGTCGACTTGCTGCGGGCCTCGGCGGGCTTGGTGGCGGTCACGGTGACCTTCCACTCGCCCGCGGGGAGCGGCTCGGCCGCGTTGTAGAGGTTCTGGCCCTCGGGGGCCGACTTCAGCGGGATCGGGCCGAAGGTACGGCCGTCGGCCGCCTTCGCGAACAGGGTCGCCGCGACGATGTCGGTGACCGGGCGGCCGTCCTTCTTCCAGGTGAACAGCACGTTGACATTGCGGGCGCCGTCTCCGGCGACCTCCAGGGCGAGGGGCGAGCCGGGCGCGGCGGAGGCGGTGGTGGAGGCAGCGGTGGAGATGGTGGCGGGTGCGGCGGAGGCGGCCGGGGCGCCGAGCAGCAGCCCGAGCCCGGCCATCAGGATGGCCGCGGCGTACCTCAGGACCTTGTTCACGGGGTTCACGGGTCGTGACTTCCTTCCGGGTTCGACGACGGGTTCGACGACGGGGGCGGTGACGGGTTCGGCGACGAGGGTGGTGACGAGGGTGGTGACGGGTGCGGTGACGGGTTCGGTGACGGGTTTGGTGACGGGGGCGGAGGCGGGAGCGGGGCCGGGGGCGGCGCCGCCACGATCACGCAGTTGGCCGACTCTCCCATGCCCACGCCGTAGCGCTCGC